>LS483371.1:5760000-5924472 GCA_900475325.1 Paucimonas lemoignei | reverse complement strand
ATGCACAGGCGCGGGTGAAACCGGCGCGGGGTTCTGGGTCGCGGCCATCGCCTGTGAAGCAGCAGCGGCCAGCGGCGCGTTCGGCGCGGCACGAGGTGCGGAGCTCCGCTTGCTGCCTATTAATAAGGAGAGTGCAGGGGCCAGACCCTGACCGTGCTCTCCCAGCAGTTCAAGCAGACGGCTCAGGTATTTTTCGTTGACCCAATCAAGAACAAAACGGTTCGGTGCGTAGACACGCAACTCGTCGCCTTCGGCTTCAACCTGTAGCGGACGGATCCAGGTGTTGAATTGCTGGGCAGGCAGCTCTTCGCGCAAAAGCTCTACGCACTGCTGCCAAAGTTCCAATGACACGGACATCCCCTAGGTTAAACGCCGGTGAGGCAAAAACAGCCGCCATTGTACCGGCCGAAGCCTTACTTATCCACATGTAGGTTGAGAACAAAGCGGGATAAATCATCGCTTTATAGGCAAACAAAGCGACAAACGGCTTGTGCATAAGCCCTGTGGATAAGCACGCCTCAGGTCGTTGCATAAGTGGGCCTCAAAATCTGTGCATAACCTGCCTGTGGATAAAATGCCATTCCACGCACAGGTTTTCCGACAGCGCAGCACAGGCAGAGCACCGTTTCTCGACAGTGTTGTCATTCTCTGTACATCACGTATTTAAAGGGCTTGGATAGGTTATCCACAGAAGATGCCGTGCCTTACTTTAATAAGCTCTATAAAGAAGCTTTAAATACTTTCCTTCTTTATTTCTATATCTACGCCGGCTCGCGATCAGGGAAGGAGTCCCCGGCCGGCCAAGAAAGGTCGCGAACAAGTAAATGAAGGAAACGCTGGTTGGAAATTGACCTAGAGGCTTGCTTTCTCTAGAATCCCCGGTCTCTTAAAACGGGGGCCATTCCGGCCCGTTGTGGACGAACCAGGTAACACGCCATGAAACGTACTTTCCAACCAAGCACTATCAAACGCGCTCGCACTCACGGCTTCCGTGCTCGCATGGCCACCAAGAACGGCCGTGCCGTCCTGTCGCGTCGTCGCGCCAAAGGTCGTGCGCGTCTGGCAGTTTGATAATCCGGCACTGGAGGTGAGTCAGGACTTCAGTCGGGAAAAGCGTTTGCTTACTCCCCGGCATTTCAAGGCAGTCTTTGACTCCCCTACCGGCAAGGTTCCGGGGAAAAATCTCCTGCTCCTTGCGCGCAACAACGACCTTGATCATCCCCGTCTGGGGCTGGTTATCGGTAAAAAGAGCGTAAAGCTCTCCGTCGAGCGCAACCGCTTGAAACGCCTGATGCGCGAATCATTTCGCCAACACCAAGATAATTTGGTCGGTTGGGATATCGTGATTGTCGCGCGTAAAGGTTTGGGTGACGTAGAAAACCCCGAATTGATTCAGCATTTCGGCAAGCTATGGAAACGTCTGGCACGCAGTCGGCCGGTTCCAGAAGCAAACGCCGAAACTGTAGGGGTAGATAGTACCGATGCGTAAACTGGCGCTCGTACCGATCCAGTTCTATCGCTATGCCATTAGCCCGCTGATGGCCAGCCACTGTCGTTTCTACCCCAGTTGCTCCTGCTACGCGTATGAAGCCATTGAAAATCATGGCCTTCTACGCGGTGGCTGGCTGACCTTTCGTCGATTAGGTCGCTGTCATCCGTGGAATCCCGGTGGTTATGACCCGGTTCCATCTATCCCTACCTCCCGTTCTTCTTCGATGGCCGAGTAATCATGGATATTAAACGCACGATCCTGATCGTCGCCCTGGCAATCGTGACCTATGTCGGGGTTCTGAAATGGAACCAAGACTACGGCCAGGCCGCCCTGCCGACTCAGAATGTTGCTGCCAGCACCCCTACACCGAGTATTCCTGACACCTCCACCGGTACTAATACTTCGGCAAGTGCCGACGTTCCGAGTGCCACCGGCCAGGTCACTGCTCCACTGGAAACTCCGGTAGCCGCCAGTAAAGACCTTATCCAGGTCAAAACTGACGTGCTGAACCTGGAGATCGATCCAGTTGGTGGTGACGTCGTTCAGTTGAGATTGCCACTGTATCCACGTCGTCAGGACCATCCTGATGTTCCATTTCAGCTGTTTGATAACGGCGGCGAACGTACCTTTCTGGCCCAAAGTGGTCTGACAGGCGCCAATGGTCCAGATGCTCGTTCGGCAGGTCGCCCGGTTTATTCGAGCGCGCAGAAGAGTTATCAACTGGCCGATGGTCAGGAAAAACTGGTCGTTGACCTGAAATTCAGCGAGAACGGCGTTAACTACATCAAGCGCTTTACCTTCAAGCGCGGCTTGTATGACCTGGTTGTCAGCTACGAGATTGACAACCAGAGCGCTCAGCCCTGGTCGGGTAACCTGTTCGCCCAGCTGAAACGCGATGGCAGCGATGATCCATCCTCGACAACTGCCACCGGCACCGCGACCTATCTGGGCGCTGCGCTGTGGACAGCGGCCGAACCGTACAAAAAAGTCTCGATGAAAGACATCGACAAAGGCCAACTGAAAGAAACTGTTCAGGGCGGCTGGGTTGCATGGTTGCAGCACTATTTTGTAACGGCGTGGATTCCGAGCAAGGACAACGCCAATGCGGTTCAGACCCGCAAAGACAGCCAGGGTAATTACATCATCGGCTTCACCGGTCCTGCCGTAACGGTTGCACCGGGTGCCAAGACCGAAGTCAGCGCCACGTTGTACGCCGGTCCGAAAAGCCAGGCAGTACTCAAAGAGTTGTCCCCAGGTCTGGAATTGACCGTCGACTACGGCATCCTGTGGTTCATTGCTCAACCTATCTTCTGGTTGCTGCAACACATCCACGCGATTGTGGGTAACTGGGGCTGGTCGATCATCTTCCTGACCATGCTGATCAAGGGTCTGTTCTTCCCATTGTCGGCCGCAAGCTACAAATCCATGGCTCGCATGCGCGCAGTCGCTCCGAAACTTGCTGCTCTGAAAGAACAGCATGGCGACGATCGTCAGAAAATGTCGCAAGCGATGATGGAGCTGTACAAGAAGGAAAAGATCAACCCGCTGGGTGGTTGCTTGCCGATTCTCGTACAGATGCCGGTATTCCTGTCCCTGTACTGGGTACTGCTTGAAAGTGTCGAGATGCGTCAGGCTCCGTGGTTGCTTTGGATTACCGACCTGTCGATCAAGGATCCGTTCTTCATCCTGCCGATCATCATGGGCGCGACCATGTTCATCCAGCAGCGTCTGAACCCGACTCCACCGGATCCGATGCAGGCCAAGGTCATGAAAATGATGCCAATCATCTTCACGTTCTTCTTCCTGTGGTTCCCTGCTGGTCTGGTTCTGTACTGGGTTGTGAACAACACCCTGTCGATCACTCAACAGGCGTACATCACTCGCAAGATCGAAGCGGCGACCAAAAAAGCCGAAGCTTGATCTAACCTGTGAATAAGTTTTACAAGGCGCCCCCTCGTGGGGCGTTTTGCTATCTGTCATTTGCTCTGGAGCCGGACCATGAATGTCCCACGTGAAACCATCGCTGCCATCGCCACGGCTCAAGGACGTGGTGGTGTAGGCATCGTGCGTATTTCCGGGCCATTGGCCGCCAAGGCCGCCCTGGCCTTTACCGGCCGCGAACTGAAACCGCGATTCGCCCACTATGGGCCGTTCGAGGATGGCGCCGGGCAAGTGATTGATGAAGGCATTGCACTGTATTTTCCAGGGCCCAACTCATTTACCGGTGAAGATGTCCTGGAATTGCAGGGCCACGGTGGTCCGGTGGTGTTGGATATGTTGCTGCAGCGATGCCTTGAATTAGGCAGCCGACTCGCCAGACCTGGTGAATTCAGCGAGCGCGCTTTCCTCAATGACAAGCTGGACCTGGCTCAGGCCGAGGCCATTGCGGACCTTATCGAGGCGAGTTCTGCACAGGCTGCACGCAATGCACTGCGCTCGCTACAGGGTGCTTTTTCTCGTCGTGTGGATAACTTGACCGAGAAATTGATCAGTCTGCGTATCTACGTGGAAGCCGCCATCGACTTCCCGGAAGAAGAAATCGACTTTCTTGCCGATGGCCATGTGTTGAAAATGTTGGATGCGGTCAGGGATGAGTTATCCACAGTGCTGCGCGAAGCGGGGCAGGGTGCGTTGTTACGCGACGGGATGACGGTGGTGATCGCTGGTCGGCCCAACGCGGGCAAGTCCAGCCTGTTGAATGCGCTGGCAGGTAAGGAAGCGGCCATCGTGACCGAGATTGCGGGTACCACTCGTGACATCCTTCGCGAACATATCCACATCGACGGCATGCCTCTGCATGTGGTTGATACCGCGGGCCTGCGAAATACCGAGGATCAGGTCGAAAAAATTGGTGTGCAGCGTGCGCTTAAAGCCATTGGCGAAGCTGACCGCGTATTGCTGGTGGTCGATGCCACAGCGCCCGAAGCACTGGACCCATTTGCGCTGTGGCCAGAGTTTCTAGAGCAAAGACCGGACCCAGCCAAGGTCACTCTTATTCGCAATAAAGCGGATCTGAGCGGCGATGTGATCGAATTGGAAACCAGCGAAGATGGCCATGTCACTATCAGCCTCAGCGCCAAGACGGGCGGGCAAGGGCTGGAGTTGCTGCGCGATCACTTGAAGGCCTGCATGGGTTATGAACAGACATCGGAAAGTAGCTTCAGCGCCCGCCGCCGTCATCTGGAGGCGCTGCGTCACGCCAGTGCTTCCCTTGAACATGGCCGGGCGCAGTTGACGATGGCAGGAGCAGGGGAATTGCTGGCTGAGGATTTGCGTCAGGCTCAGCAATCGCTGGCCGAAATCACCGGCGCTTTCAGTTCCGATGATCTGTTGGGCAGGATCTTCTCCAGCTTCTGTATTGGTAAGTAGCCATCTCGGCTGAAGCCGAAACGAAAATGCCGTCTCACAGGTTTCAATTTGACGGTTGGCGCGATGTCGTGGGACCGGCTTTAGCCGGGAAGGCCGGGACGGTCACTGATAAAGGGTCGTCGGAAATACCCTTCCCGGCTGAAGCCGGTCCCACGCCGTGCTACAGCTTGTGGACAACGCTAGAATCTCCCGCAAATATGTTCATCCTGGGGAAGACCAAGTTATCCATAGACTTACCAGTTGTAGCTGACGGTCCCCAATAAGGTGCGGCTGTCACCCCAGTAGCAGCGACCCGCGTCATTGCAACCCGAAACGTATTCCTTGTCGAACAGGTTCTTGGCGTTCACGTCCACGGACCAGTGTTTATCGATCTGGTAGCCGATGTTCGCATCGACCAGCGTCACATCACCCGCATCGAGCTTGCCGTAGAGCGCCACCGGCGTGTAAGCGAAAGCGCTGTCGAAGTAGCGGATACCGGCCCCCACGTGGAAGCCATTGAGGTAACCCTCCAGAAAGCGATACTTGGCCCACGCCGATGCCTGGTTACGCGGCACCCCAGTGATCTGGTGACCCTCGATCAGTGACCCAGCGGCGTCCTTGGTCACCCGGGCATCAGTGTAAGAATAAGAAGCCGTGACATTGAGGTTCTGGCTGATGTCACTGTTGACCTCAAGCTCGACACCTTTGGAACGACTTTCACCCACCTGACGATAGGTCGACGTGGTGGAGTCGAAGTAAGTGTCGTCTTTCTTGCGCAAGTCGTAGACGGATGCGGTGATGGCCGTGTTCCAACCGATAGGCTCGTACTTGAAGCCCACTTCATACTGGCTGCTGGTAATCGGATCGAGCGGGGCGCCACCGTTGGAGATCTGCTGGACCGGGACAAAAGCGGTGGAATAGCTGACATACGGCGTCAGGCCGTTATCGAACTGATACATCACCCCGCCCTGGTAGGTGAATTTCTTGTCGCTGGAGCTGATATCCCCGTTGGGTGCCAGCTTGTTGCGAAAATCACTGTCGACCCAGTCCTGCCTGCCACCGAGCAATAGGATCCAGTTGTCATACTTGCTTTGGATCTGCCCATACAAACCTTGCATCTGTTGCTCCAGCAGAGTGTTCTGCACCGCAATGGACGTCACCGGACGCTGTGGATAAACCGGGTCGAAGATATCAATCCGGCCGGCTGCACCGGCATTCCAGTCCTGGCTGAATGAGGTGCGGTCAAAGCTGGCGCCAAATAGCACGGTGTTTTCCAGGGCGCCGGTGTCGAATTTGCCTTCCAGCTGGTTATCCAGCGAGTACACCATCGACTTGTTGAAACGATCGTAGGCGGTGACGTTCAGCAACGTACCGAAGCCTGCGTTGTTCAGGTTTCCTGGCCAGGTTTCGTGCCGGGTAATGCGTGACTGCATGTAGCGCGAGTTCTGACGGAACTGCCAGTCGTCATTGAAGCTGTGGCTGAGCTCATAACCGAGACTCCACATCTCACGCTCGAAGGTGTTCCAGTCAGGTACGCCGAGCATCGCGTCTTTGTCGAGCTTGCCATTGGGGTTGCGCAGCAAGGTGCCGGCCGCGGGCAACCCTAGCTCCATATTGGTATGGTCCTTCTGGTAACTGCTCAAAAGGGTCAGGCTGTTGTAATCGTCGAAATCCAGGGTCAGCGATGGCGCGATGTACATCCGATCATCAGGCACATGATCAGTCTGCGTATCGGCGTTGCGGCCGAGCATCACCACACGACCCAGAATATTCCCGCTCTCGTTCAACGGCCCGGAGACATCCACACCCAGTTGTCGACGATTGTTCGAGCCATAACTGAGCTGAACCTCCCCTTGGGGAATGGCGGTTGGGTGCTTGCTGACCACGTTGACCAGACCGCCTGGTGCGTTTTCGCCATACAGGATCGACGAAGGCCCGCGGAATATCTCAACTCGCTCAAGGCCGTAAGGTTCGGTGGTGGTGTCGTAGCGGTTGCCCTGAACCCGCAATCCATCACGCAGCAAACCGTAGCCATAATCGGTAGCGTTGAAACCACGGATGAAAAACAGGTCGCCTGCAAGGTTATCCCCAGCGGCAAAAGGTGGGGCAAAAATCCCGGGCACGTAGCCAAGGGCTTCGGTCAGCGTCTGGGTTTTCTGATCTTTCATGCGTTGCTCTGTCACCACCGAGACCGAACGCGGGGTTTCGGCGAGTGGCGTACTGGTCTTGGTGCCCGTGCGACTGGTACCGGCTTTATAGCCGTGGTCCGGCAGAGGTTGCTCGAAGCCTGTGGATAACGTGCTGTTGATTGCCGTAGGTGAGAGCAATACCGAACCATTGTCCGGAATCGGCTGGAGGATGTAGCTGCCTGGTGCTTGTGCGACAACCTGCAGTTTTGAGCCCTGAAGAAGCACGGCGAACCCTTGCTCAACGGAGTAACTACCCTGCAGTCCCGCACTTCGCAGGTTCGCGGTTTCTGATGGAGAGAACGACAGGATCACGTTGGAGGCCGACGCAAACTGGTTCAACGCGCTATCCAATGGACCGGCAGCAATGTTGTAGCTGTGTGACGCTACTGCGGCCAGCGCACTGTTCGATAACATCGCACCACCCAGACTGCTGGCCAGCAACAGGCTGTAGCTGAGGCATTGCCGGGACAAATGACGGCGGGTAGGAAGCGGAAGGGGTGGCAAGCGCATGTTGTTCTGAGCCCTGAGGTGGTGGAATTCGCGTTTACCTCTGGGGCCGTGCCTGAATCAAAAAAGATAACCCCTTCAATGCTTTTATTTTGCGAGAGGTTCAAACCGTACGCGTCACCGAAATCCAGTACCGAGTGAAATACCTGACCTGGATGGGCAGTGTGGCCTGCAGATTGGCCAGTACTGCTTCAGCGGCATCAAGACGAAACACGCCGGATACCCGCAGCGTTGCAGCCTGTTCATCACACTGCAGGACGCCCCGACGGTAGCGAGCCAGTTCCTGGATGACATTACCCAAGGGTTCATTGAGCACGATCAATTGGCCCTCCACCCATGCCGAGGCGCTTTGTGGATAACTACGGTTGGGGCTGATTCCACGGGCATCAAAGTCAGCGCCTTGGCCCGCGCTCAACAGCCGTTCTGCGCCAGAGGTCAACGGCGTAATACTGACCTGATCTTCCAGTACGCCGACGCGCGTCATGGTTTCCAGCTGGCGGACCGAGAAGCGAGTACCCAAGGCCTGGATCCGACCTTGTTCCGTTTCAACATAGAAGGGGCGTGTATCCCGCTGCTTGGCGGTACGTATCAGAATTTCTCCGTCACGTAAGCGGACCAGCCTTTGCTGGCTGTCGAATACCACGTCGATGGCCGTATCCGTATTGAGCTCAAGCTGGCTGCCATCGGCCAACTCGACATGTTGACGTTGACCGACCGGGGTTCGGTAATCCGCCAATACATTCTTCAGTGCCGTATGTTGCTGCACATTCCATCCCAGGTATCCAGTCCCGGCTACGGCCAGCAACAGTTTGAGCACCTGCCTGCGTTGCTGCGGCCTGGACAACGCGCGTAGGGTCAAATGCCGCGGCATGCTGCCGAGGCTTTGCTGCAGTTGTTCCATTTGTTGCCACGCAACCGGGTGAGCGGGATCGCTCTCCATCCATTGTCGCCAGGCCGCGTGTTGCGCCTGAGTCGGAGCCTCGCTCTGGAATTGTACAAACCAGGTGGCAGCAGCCTCGAAGACCTGGCGGTCTGGCGGCAAGATCAAGACCGGTGCGCCATAAGCATCGAGCATTCAGTGAAGGCTCTGATCATATGTTTCTTCACAGTGGTCAGTGAGACCTTCAGCTGCTGGGCGATCTGTTGATAAGTCAGGCCCTCTACCTGCGACATCATGAAGATTCCCTTGGTGCGAGGTCCGAGATCATCCAGCGCCTTATCCACAGCCCATAGGGTTTCGATGATCAGGGCCTTGTCTTCTTCGCTGATCACCGTGTCCTGCAGCCTCGCAGCCATGGCCTGCTCGTAGGCCCGCTCGATTGCGCGGCGCCGATAGCGATCGATGACTAGCCCTCTGGCAACAGTGGCCAGATAGTCGCGAGGCTCGCGAATCTGCGTCGCGTTGGCAGCGCCGAGAATCCGAACAAAGGTGTCATGTGCAACATCGGCTGCATCGCAGGCATTGGACAGGCGATGTTTGAGCCAGCCATGTAGCCAGGAATGATGCTGCTCATAGATGCGCTGGACTGCGGCCGTATGGGAGTGAGGAGGCATAGAAGAATAGGGAGTTAATGATAATGGCTATTATTAGCTTTTGTTTCGAGAACTCACAATAGCCTCCTTTGCAGCCTCTGATCTTCAGACGCTCCCCTATCTCGCGAATCTTTTCAGCCATCTTCTCCTCAAAATGCAAAAAAGTCCGACCTAAGCTCTGTGGATAAGGACGCCTTAGCCCTATTGATAAGTAGGCCCGAAAGCTGAGCATAAACCCCTCTGTGGACAAGTACCCATTTAATCCACAGGCTTATGACGGTTATCCCAAAGCCTCTCGGGCACATGACCACAGACTTTTGAATCTCTGTACACATTGATTTATAAGGCCTGTGTGAATCTATCCACAGAAAAGGTGCTCAGTATAAATAGCATTAAAAATAAGGTTTTATAAATCTTCTCTCTTTTTAATTTCTATATCTGAGAGTTTTCCACAGCTGGTTAAATTTTGTGCAGACGGTTCCTTTCAGGGGGGTGAAGTCCCTATACTTGTCCGCTATCCCAAATTCCCATCTACAACAGGCACGAGGTGCGTGGTGGATTTCCCTTCCCGTTTTGAAGTGATCGTCATCGGTGGCGGTCATGCCGGTACCGAGGCCGCACTGGCGTCGGCACGTATGGGTGTCAAAACCCTTCTGCTGACCCACAACGTGGAAACCCTCGGGCAGATGAGCTGTAACCCGGCTATTGGTGGCATCGGTAAAAGCCACCTGGTCAAAGAAATCGACGCCCTTGGCGGTGCGATGGCGATGGCCACTGACAAAGGTGGTATTCAGTTTCGTGTGTTGAACAGCCGCAAAGGCCCGGCCGTGCGAGCCACTCGCGCCCAGGCAGACCGTGTGCTGTACAAGGCCGCGATACGTGAAACCATTGAAAACCAGCCGAACCTGTGGGTATTTCAACAAGCCTGCGACGATCTGATCGTCGAACAGGACCAGGTCCGCGGCGTCGTGACCCAGATGGGTCTGCGGATCATGGCCGACTCGGTTGTCTTGACCACGGGCACTTTCCTGGGTGGGCTTATCCACATCGGGATGCAGAATTATTCGGGCGGTCGCGCCGGAGATCCCCCGTCGATTGCCCTCGCACATCGTCTGCGTGAGCTGCCGCTACGGGTGGGCCGCCTGAAAACCGGTACGCCGCCGCGTATCGATGGTCGCTCTGTGGATTTCTCGGTGATGACCGAGCAACCAGGCGATACCCCGATTCCCGTGATGTCGTTCATGGGCTCCAAGGAACAGCACCCACCCCAGGTCAGTTGCTGGATTACCCATACTAACGCCCGGACACACGAAATCATCGCGGCCAACCTTGACCGGTCGCCCATGTATTCGGGGATCATCGAAGGTATCGGCCCACGCTATTGCCCATCGATCGAAGACAAGATCCACCGCTTTGCCGACAAGGAAAGCCATCAGGTCTTCATCGAGCCCGAAGGTTTGACGACCCATGAGCTGTACCCGAACGGCATTTCGACCTCACTGCCGTTTGACGTCCAACTGCAGGTGGTGCGATCGATTCGCGGTATGGAAAATGCCCATATCGTTCGCCCCGGCTACGCCATCGAATACGACTACTTCGATCCACGTGATCTGAAGTACAGCCTCGAAACCAAAGTCATTGGCGGCCTGTTCTTTGCTGGTCAGATCAACGGCACCACCGGTTACGAAGAGGCCGGTGCGCAAGGTTTGCTGGCCGGGACCAATGCCGCATTGCGTGCACAGGGCAAGGAAAGCTGGTGCCCACGTCGTGATGAAGCGTACATCGGCGTGCTTGTGGATGACTTGATCACCCTGGGGACTCAGGAACCGTACCGGATGTTCACGTCCCGGGCCGAATACCGCCTGATCCTTCGCGAAGACAACGCAGACTTGCGCCTGACCGAAAAAGGTCGCGAGCTGGGCCTGGTTGATGATCAGCGTTGGGCGGCGTTCTGCACCAAGCGCGAGAACATCGCCCTGGAAGAGCAGCGCCTGAAAAGTACCTGGGTTCGCCCGGGTACCGAACAGGGCGAAGCAATTGCCAGCCGTTTCGGCACGCCGCTGACTCACGAATACAATTTGCTGAACCTGCTGACCCGACCGGAAATCGACTACGCCAGTCTGGTTTCCATCACCGGCCACGGCAGCCCGGATCCGCAAGTGGCCGAACAGGTCGAGATCAAGGCCAAATACGCCGGTTACATTGACCGCCAAATCGACGAAATCGCCCGTCTGCGGGCCAGCGAAGACACCAAACTGCCGCAAGACATCGATTACGCGACCATTTCCGGTCTGTCGAAAGAGATTCAAGGCAAGCTGGGGATAACTCGCCCGGAAACCCTGGGTCAGGCTTCGCGCATCCCTGGCGTGACACCGGCGGCGATTTCCCTGTTGATGATTCACTTGAAAAAACGCGGCGCGGGCCGTCAGTTGGAGCAAAGCGCTTGAGTTCTATGGTCACCCCGCAACACGCAAACGAGTTATCCAAAGGCGCCCAGGAGCTGGGCGTCGTTCTCAGCCAGGCGCAGCATGCTCAATTGCTGGCTTACCTGGCGCTGCTGATCAAGTGGAACAAGGCCTACAACCTGACCGCCGTGCGCGATCCGGATGAAATGGTGTCACGTCATCTGCTCGATAGCCTGAGTGTCGTCCCCTTCATCGAAGGCGAACGTTGGCTGGACGTCGGCAGTGGCGGCGGCATGCCGGGTATTCCACTGGCGATCCTGTTCCCGGAGATGAAAATCACCGTGCTGGACAGCAACGGCAAGAAAACCCGGTTTCTGACCCAGGTCAAACTGGAGCTCAAGCTGGATAACCTCGAAGTTATCCACAGCCGCGCTGAAGCCTTTCATCCGGAGCTGCCGTTCACCGGGATTGTTTCCCGTGCGTTCAGCAGCCTTGAAGACTTTACTGGGTGGACGCGCCACATGGGCGACACCAATACGCGATGGTTGGCCATGAAAGGCCTGCATCCGACCGATGAGCTGGTAGCATTACCTGCAGATTTCAAGCTCGACAGCGCACAAGCCTTGACCGTTCCGGGTTGCCAAGGCCAACGCCATCTGCTGATACTGCGCCGCACGGCATGACGGGGAAAACAAGCAAGAATGGCTAAGGTATTCGCGATTGCGAACCAAAAGGGTGGTGTGGGCAAAACCACCACCTGTATCAACCTCGCAGCATCGCTGGTCGCCACCAAGCGCCGGGTGCTGTTGATCGATCTCGACCCACAGGGCAACGCCACGATGGGCAGCGGTGTGGATAAACACGCCCTGGAAAACTCGATTTATGACGTCCTGATCGGCGAATGCGACCTGGCTCAGGCCATGCAGTTCTCCGAACATGGCGGTTACCAGCTGCTGCCTGCCAACCGCGACCTCACGGCTGCCGAGGTCAATCTGCTGGAAATGCAGATGAAGGAAAGTCGCCTGCGCAACGCCTTGGCGCCGATCCGTGAAAACTACGACTACGTGCTCATCGACTGCCCTCCGTCGCTGTCGATGCTGACGTTGAACGCACTGGTCGCCGCTGACGGGGTGATTATCCCCATGCAGTGCGAATACTTTGCCCTCGAAGGGCTGAGTGACCTTGTGGATAACATCAAGCGAATTGGCGAACTGCTCAACCCTCAACTGAAAATCGAGGGTTTGCTGCGCACCATGTACGATCCGCGCCTGAGCCTGATCAATGATGTGTCGGCACAACTCAAAGAGCATTTCGGTGAACAGCTGTACGACACCGTGATCCCGCGCAACATCCGTCTGGCCGAGGCACCGAGTTTTGGTATGCCGGCGCTGGCCTACGACAAATCTTCGCGCGGCGCATTGGCCTACCTGGCGCTCGCCGGTGAAATGGTTCGTCGTCAACGGCGCGGTTCGCGCACAGCCCAGCCAACTTAAGGAAATCCCATGGCCGTCAAGAAACGAGGTCTCGGACGTGGGCTGGACGCACTTCTGAGCAGTCCAACCGTCAGTTCGCTGGAAGAGCAGGCTGTCAAAGCCGATCAGCGTGAATTGCAGCACATACCCCTGGATCTGATCCAGCGAGGCAAGTATCAGCCCCGTCGGGACATGGATCCCCAGGCGCTGGAAGAGCTGGCGCTGTCGATCAAGGCTCAGGGCGTGATGCAGCCGATCGTGATCCGTCCGATTGCTGATAACCGATTTGAAATCATTGCCGGTGAGCGGCGCTGGCGTGCCAGCCAGCAAGCCGGCATGGAGACCATCCCGGCCATGGTCCGTGATGTCCCCGATGAAACGGCCATTGCAATGGCGCTGATCGAGAACATCCAGCGCGAGGACCTCAATCCTGTCGAGGAGGCGGTTGCCCTGCAGCGTTTGCAGCAGGAATTCCAGCTGACCCAACAGCAAGTGGCCGATGCGGTAGGCAAGTCGCGAGTCAGCGTTGCCAACCTGCTGCGCCTGATCGCGCTGCCGGAGGCGATCAAAACGATGTTGTCCCACGGCGACCTGGAAATGGGTCACGCCCGTGCATTGCTCGGTTTGCCTGAAGAAAAGCAGGTTGAAGGGGCGCGACATGTTGTCGCACGCGGTCTGACTGTTCGCCAGACCGAGGCGCTTGTGCGCCAGTGGTTGAGCGGTAAACCAGCGGCAGTCGAACCTCCCAAAGCCGATCCGGACATCAGCCGCCTTGAACAGCGTCTGGCCGAGCGGCTGGGCTCTGCGGTGCAGATTCGCCACGGACAGAAGGGTAAAGGTCAGTTAGTGATCCGTTATAACTCGCTGGATGAGCTTCAAGGTGTGCTTGCACACATCCGCTGAAACAATTGCAGTGTAGCGTGTAGTCGGAAATCACTACCTTACAGTTGAATAGGGGCTTAACCGCCCCTATACTCTGCGCGCATTTTGTCGGCACAAATTATGCCAAGTTATTGATTTTGGCGGCCGATGCACGAGGAGCAGTTGTGATGGAAACACGCAGGCCAAACCGGTTGCCGTTCCATCGCCTGGCGGTTTTTCCAGTACTGCTGGCTCAATTTATTGTCCTGCTGCTGGCAGCCTTGGCGCTGTGGCAGTGGCACGGAGTCGTAGCCGGGTATTCGGGCCTCTGCGGAGGTCTGGTAGCCTGGCTGCCTAATTTGTATTTCGCTCATAAGGCTTTCCGGTTTTCCGGGGCTAGAGCAGCGCAAGCCATTGTCAGGTCTTTTTATGCCGGCGAGGCGGGCAAACTGATTTTGACGGCAGTGCTGTTCGCACTGACCTTTGCAGGTGTGAAGCCATTGGCGCCGCTAGCTGTATTCGGCGTGTTCATGCTGACCCAACTGGTCAGCTGGTTCGCTCCCCTGTTGATGAGAACAAGACTTTCGAGACCTTAGGGCGTTTGAGGCACACATGGCAGAGCAAACAGCTTCGGGCTATATCCAGCACCACTTGCAGAACCTGACCTTCGGTCAGCTACCAGATGGCGGTTGGGGTTTTGCCCACACCGCAGCAGAAGCGAAGGAAATGGGCTTTTGGGCTTTCCACGTCGATACGCTCGGCTGGTCGGTTGCACTGGGTCTGATCTTCGTCCTGATCTTCCGCATGGCCGCCAAGAAGGCAACGTCGGGTCAGCCTGGTGGTTTGCAGAACTTCGTTGAAGTGCTGGTCGAATTCGTCGACGGCAGCGTCAAAGACAGTTTCCATGGCCGTAGCCCGGTGATTGCACCGCTGGCGCTGACCATTTTCGCCTGGGTGTTCCTGATGAACGCTGTCGACCTGGTACCGGTCGACTGGATCCCGCAAATCGCGATCATGATCTCCGGTAACGAGCACACGTTCTTCCGCGCCGTGCCGACTACCGATCCAAATGCGACCCTGGGCATGGCCCTGTCGGTGTTCGCGCTGATCATTTTCTACAGCATCAAGGTCAAGGGCATCGGCGGCTTCATCGGCGAACTGACCCTTCACCCGTTTGGCAGCAAGAACGTTTTCGTTCAGGCGCTGCTGATTCCGGTGAACTTCCTGCTTGAATTCGTAACGCTGATCGCCAAACCGATTTCGTTGGCACTGCGTCTTTTCGGCAACATGTACGCTGGCGAGCTGGTATTCATCCTGATCGCCGTCATGTTCGGCAGCGGCCTTCTGTGGCTCAGCGGTCTGGGCGTGGTTCTGCAATGGGCGTGGGCTGTATTCCACATCCTGATCATCACCTTGCAGGCGTTCATCTTCATGATGCTGACCATCGTCTACCTGTCGATGGCTCACGAAGATAACCATTAAGACTCGCCTGGCGCGTCTGGATGTACCTCTCGCTCCGGTGAGAGGAAGCCGCTAGCGGGCAACCGCAAGGGCTGATGTAAAAACGATTTGTTTTACCGCTTTAATCTAAGAAAACCTAACCAATACGACGTAAAAGTCGGGAGGAAAGATGGAAACTGTAGTTGGTCTAACCGCTATCGCTGTTGCACTGTTGATCGGCCTGGGCGCACTGGGTACTGCAATCGGCTTCGGCCTGTTGGGCGGCAAATTCCTGGAAGGCGCAGCTCGCCAGCCAGAAATGGTTCCAATGCTGCAGGTTAAAATGTTCATCGTTGCCGGTCTGCTCGACGCCGTAACCATGATCGGTGTTGGTATCGCTCTGTTCTTCACCTTTGCGAACCCCTTCGTTGGTCAACTCGCTGGCTAATCTCTCGATTCTTCGAGGTGATTGGTGTGATGGACAACGAACGAGCGAGGTGTTGGCGTGAACATTAATGCAACCCTGATTGGCCAGTCCGTTGCGTTCTTCATTTTTGTGCTGTTCTGCATGAAGTACGTTTGGCCTCCGGTCATTACGGCTTTGCACGAACGTCAGAAGAAGATCGCGGATGGATTGGACGCTGCCAGCCGAGCAGCTCGCGACCTGGAGTTGGCCCAAGAGAAAGCGGGTCATCAACTGCGCGAAGCTAAAGCTCAGGCAGCTGAAATCATTGAGCAAGCCAAGAAACGCGGTACTCAGATTGTCGACGAAGCCCGTGAACAGGCTCGCGTCGAAGCTGACCGTGTGAAGGCACAGGCTCAGGCCGAGATCGAACAGGAACTGAACAGTGTCAAAGACGCGCTGCGTGCCCAATTGGGTAGCCTGGCAGTCGGCGGCGCAGAGAAGATCCTGGGTGCCACAATCGATCAAAACGCGCACGCGGAGCTGGTTAATAAACTGGCTGCTGAAATTTAAGCGAGGGCGATCATGGCAGAATTGACCACGTTGGCCCGACCTTACGCTAAGGCAGCCTTCGAGCACGCCCAGGCCCACCAGCAACTGGCCAATTGGTCAGCCATGCTCGGCCTGGCTGCAGCGGTGTCGCAAGACGACACCATGCAGCGCGTACTCAAGGCCCCGCGACTGACGAGCGCAGACAAGGCCACCACTTTTATCGAAGTGTGTGGCGACAAGTTCGATGCCAAGGCACAGAATTTCATCCACGTCGTTGCTGAAAACGACCGTCTCCCGCTTCTGCCGGAGATCGCCGAACTGTTCGACCTGTACAAGGCCGAGCAGGAAAAATCGGTCGATGTGGATGTCACCAGTGCTTTTGCATTGAACCAAGAACAGCAAGACAAACTCGCCAAGGTTCTCAGTGCACGGCTCGGCCGGGAAGTGCGCCTGCATGCTGCGGAGGATGCCAGCCTTATTGGTGGTGTCGTAATCCGCGCCGGCGACCTGGTAATCGATGGCTCAGTTCGTGGCAAACTCGCGCAACTAGCCGAAGCATTGAAATCTTGAGTTTGAAGGGGCAGCAGAGCAATGCAGCAACTCAATCCTTCCGAAATAAGTGAAATCATCAAGGGTCGCATCGACAAGCTCGATGTAACCTCCCAAGCCCGTAACGAAGGCACTGTCGTCAGCGTATCTGACGGCATCGTGCGGATTCACGGTCTGGCCGACGTAATGTACGGCGAGATGATCGAGTTTCCGGGCGGCGTCTACGGTATGGCGCTGAACCTTGAGCAAGATTCTGTTGGTGCCGTTGTACTGGGCGCCTACACGACTCTGGCTGAAGGCATGAGCGCCAAGTGCACAGGCCGCATCCTCGAAGTTCCGGTTGGTAAGGAACTGCTGGGTCGCGTAGTCGACGCACTGGGTAATCCAGTTGACGGCAAAGGTCCGCTGAACAACACCGAGACCGATGCGGTCGAGAAAGTTGCTCCAGGCGTGATCTGGCGTAAGTCGGTAGACCAGCCTGTACAGACTGGCTACAAGGCTGTCGATGCCATGATTCCAGTCGGCCGTGGCCAGCGTGAGCTGATCATCGGTGACCGTCAGATCGGTAAAACCGCTCTGGCCATCGACGCAATCATCAACCAGAAAGACAGCGGCATCTTCTGCGTCTACGTAGCAATCGGTCAGAAGCAGTCGACCATTGCCAACGTTGTTCGCAAACTCGAAGAAAACGGCGCCTTGGCTAACACCATAGTCGTGGCTGCAAGTGCTTCCGAATCCGCTGCGCTGCAATTCCTTGCACCGTACTCGGGTTGCACCATGGGTGAATTCTTCCGCGACCGCGGTGAAGACGCGCTGATCGTTTATGACGATCTCTCCAAGCAAGCAGTGGCTTACCGCCAGATCTCCCTGCTGCTGCGCCGTCCGCCAGGCCGTGAAGCTTACCCAGGCGACGTGTTCTATCTCCACTCCCGTCTGCTGGAGCGCGCATCGCGTGTTTCCGAAGAATACGTAGAGAAGTTCACCAATGGCGCAGTGACCGGCAAAACCGGTTCCCTGACCGCATTGCCGATCATCGAAACTCAGGCTGGCGACGTTTCCGCGTTCGTTCCGACCAACGTGATTTCCATCACCGACGGTCAGATCTTCCTGGAATCGGCCATGTTCAACTCTGGCATCCGTCCAGCTGTGAACGCCGGTGTTTCGGTATCCCGTGTGGGTGGTGCCGCTCAGACCAAGATCATCAAGAAGCTCTCCGGTGGTATCCGTACCGCTCTGGCTCAGTACCGTGAATTGGCGGCATTCGCCCAGTTCGCTTCTGACCTGGACGAAGCGACCCGTAAGCAACTTGAGCATGGTCAGCGCGTTACCGAGCTGATGAAGCAGAAGCAATACGCACCAATGTCGATCGCTGACATGGCGCTGTCGCTGTATGCCGCTGAGCGTGGGTTCCTGACCGACATCGAAATCGCCAAGATTGGCAGCTTTGAACAAGCGCTGATTGCTTACTTCAACCGCGATCACGCCGATTTGATGGCGAAGATCAACGTGAAGGGTGACTTCAATGACGAAATCGACGCTGGCATGAAAGCCGGTATCGAGAAGTTCAAGGCCACCCAAACCTGGTAAGCCGCAGCGGGGGCCGCGAGGCTCCCGCTTGCTAACCTGATAGGTGTTACATGGCAGGCGCAAAAGAGATTCGCAGCAAGATTGCGAGCATCAAAAGCACGCAAAAGATCACCAGCGCCATGGAAAAAGTGGCGGTCAGCAAAATGCGCAAGGCTCAAATGCGCATGGCTGCTAGCCGTCCTTACGCGGAGCGCATCCGCCAGGTGATTGGTCATCTGGCCAACGCCAACCCGGAATACCGCCACCCGTTCATGATCGAGCGCGAAGTAAAGCGTGTCGGTTATGTCGTAGTGAGCAGTGACCGTGGTCTGTGCGGTGGCTTGAATACCAACCTGTTCAAGGCTCTGGTCAAGGACATGGCGGTAAACCGTGAAAACGGCGTAGAGATCGATCTGTGCGTGGTTGGCAGCAAAGGTGCGGCATTCTTCCGCAACTTCGGCGGTAACGTCGTCGCTGCGATCAGCCACTTGGGCGAAGAGCCGTCGATCAATGATTTGATCGGCAGCGTCAAGGTGATGCTGGATGCCTACCTGGATGGCCGTATTGATCGCCTGTCCGTGGTATCCAACAAGTTCATCAACACCATGACGCAACAGCCAACGGTGGAACAGTTGATTCCGCTGGTGGCAACCCCGGATCAGAAACTCAAGCACCACTGGGACTACCTCTACGAACCCGATGCCAAAGAGCTGCTGGACGGCTTGATGGTTCGCTACGTTGAGTCGCAGGTGTACCAGGCGGTGGTCGAGAACAACGCAGCTGAACAAGCAGCGCGGATGATCGCGATGAAGAACGCCACAGACAACGCCGGTGATTTGATCAGCGATTTGCAGCTGATCTACAACAAGGCGCGTCAGGCAGCGATCACCCAAGAGATCTCGGAAATCGTCGGCGGCGCTGCCGCGGTTTAACGGTTCAAATATTAGAGGAACCAGCTAATGAGTAGCGGACGTATCGTTCAAATCATCGGCGCCGTGATCGACGTGGAATTCCCACGCGATAGCGTACCGAGCATCTACAACGCGCTGGAAGTTCAAAGCGCGGCAGGGACCACCCTGGAAGTTCAGCAGCAGCTGGGCGACGGCGTGGTTCGTACCATTGCGATGGGCTCCACCGAGGGCTTGAAGCGTGGTCTGGAAGTTACAGACTCCGGTTCCGCCATCTCCGTACCAGTCGGTAAAGCGACCCTGGGCCGGATCATGGACGTCCTGGGCAACCCGATCGACGAAGCTGGCCCGATTGACACCGAAGAACGCTGGGGCATTCACCGTCCTGCGCCGTCCTTCGCTGAGCAAGCTGGCGGCAACGACCTGCTCGAAACCGGCATCAAGGTTATCGACCTGGTCTGCCCGTTCGCCAAAGGCGGTAAAGTCGGTCTGTTCGGTGGTGCCGGTGTAGGCAAAACCGTAAACATGATGGAACTGATCCGTAACATCGCCATCGAGCACAGCGGTTATTCCGTGTTCGCCGGTGTGGGCGAGCGTACCCGTGAGGGTAACGACTTCTACCACGAGATGAAGGACTCCAACGTTCTGGACAAAGTGGCACTGGTTTACGGTCAGATGAACGAGCCGCCGGGTAACCGTCTGCGCGTGGCACTGACTGGCCTGACCATGGCCGAGAAGTTCCGTGACGAAGGTAACGACGTTCTGTTGTTCGTCGACAACATCTACCGTTACACACTGGCCGGTACTGAAGTATCCGCACTGCTGGGCCGTATGCCTTCGGCAGTAGGTTATCAGCCGACCCTGGCTGAAGAGATGGGTACTCTGCAAGAGCGCATCACTTCGACCAAAAACGGTTCGATCACTTCGATCCAAGCGGTATACGTACCTGCGGATGACTTGACTGACCCGTCGCCAGCGACCACGTTTGCTCACTTGGATGCAACCGTCGTACTGTCCCGTGACATTGCTTCCCTGGGTATCTACCCAGCGGTAGATCCACTGGATTCGACTTCGCGCCAGCTGGACCCGAACGTAATCGGCCAGGAACACTACGACACCGCTCGCGGCGTACAGTACGTGTTGCAACGTTACAAAGAACTGAAGGACATCATTGCGATCCTGGGTATGGACGAGCTGTCGGAGACCGACAAACAGTTGGTTAACCGTGCTCGTAAGATCCAGCGCTTCCTGTCGCAACCGTTCTTCGTGGCTGAAGTCTTCACTGGTGCATCGGGTAAATACGTTTCCCTGAAAGACACCATTGCTGGCTTCAAAGGCATCCTCAACGGTGACTACGACCACCTGCCAGAACAAGCGTTCTACATGGTCGGCGGCATCGAAGAAGCGATCGAGAAAGCCAAGAAACTGTAATCCCAGCGCCCGGCAACGGGCGCTAATCAGGTCGAGGCAAGCAAATGGCTATAACAGTCCATTGCGATATCGTCAGCGCGGAAGGAGAGATTTTCTCCGGTCTGGTCGAGATGGTGATTGCGCACGGTAACCTGGGTGATATCGGTATCGCTCCAGGCCACGCGCCGCTGATCACTGATCTGAAACCAGGTCCGATCCGCTTGATCAAGCAGGGCGGAGCAGCCGAGGTGTTTTACATCTCCGGTGGTTTCCTCGAGGTTCAGCCGAACATGGTCAAGGTGCTTGCCGACACTGTGCAACGTGCTGATGACCTGGACGAAGCTTCTGCTCAGGCAGCCGTCAAGGCAGCCGAGAAGGCCCTGAACGAAAAAGGCGCGGATTTCGATTACGGATCTGCAACTGCTCGTCTGGCCGAGGCCGCAGCTCAGCTGCGTACCGTTCAGCAAATTCGCAAGAAGTACGGCGGTTAATCCGGCGTCACTTTTCTGCGCGATTGAGTAAAAGGGTAGCCTCGGCTACCCTTTTTCTTTTTTCAGAATCAGCCACCTTAGCTGACCTCGTTATGGGTCAGCGATCGGCGCGCTCAGTTGGAACCCCTCATGTCCCTCGATATCGTTATTCTCGCGGCCGGCCAAGGCACTCGCATGCGCTCGGCACTTCCCAAAGTCCTGCATCCTGTCGCTGGTGATTCGATGCTTGGTCATGTTATCCACAGCGCTCGCAAGCTCTCACCCAAGGGCATCCACGTGGTGATCGGCCATGGCGCGGATGTCGTCCGCGAGCGTCTGGCGGCGGATGATCTGAATTTCGTGATGCAAGACAAGCAGCTGGGTACAGGCCACGCCGTGGCTCAAGCGCTGCCGGAACTGAGCGCTGAGAATGTGCTGATCCTCTACGGCGATGTGCCCCTTATCGAAGTGGAAACCCTCGAACGCCTGCTCAAGAACGTCACGGCGGACCAGCTCGCGCTACTGACGGTCAATCTCGACGACCCGACCGGCTATGGCCGCATCGTGCGCGATGAGCAGAACCGTGTCTGCGCCATCGTTGAACACAAGGATGCAACCGACGCCGAGAAAGCGATCACCGAAGGTAATACCGGCATCCTGGCGGTACCGGGCAAGCGTCTGGCTGATTGGCTAGGGCGTCTGTCGAACAACAACGCCCAAGGCGAGTACTACCTCACCGACGTGATCGCCATGGCCGTCAACGATGGTCTGGTGGTGGCCACCGAGCAGCCCCACGACGCCATGGAAGTGCAGGGCGCCAATGATCGCAAGCAACTCGCCGAGCTGGAGCGCCACTATCAGCAGCGCGAAGCTCGCCGATTGATGGCGCTAGGTGTGACGCTGCGCGATCCGGCACGTTTCGATGTGCGTGGGGACGTGACTGTCGGCCGCGATGTACTGATCGACATCAACGTCATCCTGGAAGGCCGTGTGGTCATCGAAGACGACGTGGTGATTGGCCCCAACTGCGTCATCAAGGACAGCACATTGCGCAAAGGCGTGGTGATCAAGGCTAATAGTCATCTGGATGGCGCGATCATGGGCGAGGGTAGCGACGCCGGCCCGTTCGCCCGCTTGCGTCCTGGCAGCGTGCTGGAAGCCAGAGCCCATGTGGGTAACTTTGTAGAGTTGAAAAACGCCCATCTGGGTGAGGGCGTGAAGGCAGGCCATCTCACGTACTTGGGTGACACTGTGATCGGCGCTCGCACCAACATTGGCGCCGGGACTATCACGGTCAACTACGACGGCGCCAACAAACACAAAACGCTGATTGGCGAAGATGTGTTCATCGGCTCTAACAACTCGCTGATCGCACCCGTCACCATTGGCGATGGTTCCAACACGGCGGCGGGTTCGACCATCACTCAGGATGTGGATAAGTCCCAGCTTGCCGTGGGCCGTGCTCGCCAGCGCAACATCGACGGCTGGAAGCGGCCGGTGAAGGTCAAGAAGGAGTAAGGTTATCCACAGGCTCTGATACACCAAGGTCTTGTAGGAGCTGACCGAGGTTACGAGGGATGCGAACAGCGGTGTTTCAGACAGACCGCTTTCGCAGCCTTCGGCAGCTCCTACAGGTAGCCAACACGCATTTGTTCTTGACCTACTCCTCGCAATAGGTTTTGATTGCCTTCGTTATCTTTCGAAACGAAATCAAATACCGCTCATGTCGAAACGTAATACACCCCAAAGACGACACAACATTCTTGCTTTGCTCAATGAACAGGGCGAAGTCAGCGTGGATGAGCTCGCCAGGCGCTTCGAAACTTCAGAGGTTACGGTTCGCAAGGACCTGGCCGCGCTAGAAAGCAACGGCCTGCTGCTGCGTCGATACGGCGGTGCGATTACCTTGCCGCAGGAGCTGATCGGCGAGACTGCGCAGCCGGTTTCCAAGTACAAACAGGCCATCGCCCGCGCGGCAGTACTGCGTATTCGTGAGCATGCTCGGATCATCGTCGACAGCGGCAGCACAACGGCGGCGCTTATCCCTGAACTGGGCAAGCAGCCCGGGCTGGTGGTGATGACCAACTCGTTGCACGTGGCCAGCGCCCTGAGCGAGCTGGAACATGAGCCGGTGCTGCTGATGACCGGTGGCACCTGGGACCCGCATTCGGAATCGTTTCAAGGCCAGGTCGCCGAGCAGGTGCTGCGGTCCTACGATTTCGATCAGCTGTTCATCGGAGCTGATGGTATCGATCTGGTTCGTGGCACCACCACCTTCAACGAGCTGCTAGGGCTCAGCCGGGTCATGGCCGAAGTTGCCCGGGAGGTGGTGGTGATGGTCGAGGCCGACAAAGTTGGACGCAAGATCCCTAATCTGGAGCTGCCCTGGAGCAGCATCCATACCCTGATTACTGATGATCGCTTGCCCTTCGAGGCGCGTGAACAGATACAAGCCCGCGGCATAAACCTGATTTGCGCCGCTGTCAGCTAGGAGAAAAGTTATGTGTGGAATCGTCGGCGCCGTTGCTGAACGCAACATTACCGCCATCTTGCTCGAAGGCCTCAAACGCCTGGAATACCGTGGCTACGACAGCGCAGGCGTCGCGCTTTTCAGCAACGCAGGCGTGCTTGAACGCCGTCGCCGTTCCGGCAAGGTCAGCGAGCTTGAGCAGGCCCTGGCAGGCGAACCCTTGCTGGGCCGTCTGGGCATCGCCCACACCCGCTGGGCGACCCACGGCGCGCCTTGTGAGCGTAACGCTCACCCGCATTTCTCCGGTGACGAGCTGGCGGTGGTTCACAACGGCATCATCGAAAACCACGAAGCCCTGCGCGAGCGCCTCAAAGGCCTGGGCTATGTGTTCTCGTCCGACACCGACACCGAGGTGATCGTCCACCTGCTGCACCACAAACTCAAAGACACCCCGGACCTGACTGTTGCCCTCAAGGCCGCCGTCAAAGAGCTGCACGGTGCCTATGGCCTGGCGGTGATCAGCGCCAAACAGCCCGATCGCCTTCTTGCCGCCCGCAGTGGCAGTCCGCTGGTGATCGGCCTTGGCCTGGGCGAAAACTTCCTCGCTTCCGACCAACTGGCGCTGCGTCAGGTCACTGACCGCTTCATGTACCTGGAAGAGGGCGACATCGCCGAGATCCGCCGCGAAAGCGTGCAGATCTGGTCGGTTGATGGCCTGCCGGTCGAGCGCGAAGTCGTGCAACACCGTGAAGGTGCAGAGGCCGCCGACAAAGGCGAATTCCGCCACTTCATGCTCAAGGAAATCCACGAGCAACCCAAAGTCGTGCAGCGCACCCTAGAAGGCCGTCTGGGTCAGGAGCAGGTGCTGGTTCAGGCGTTTGGCCCACAAGCCGCCGAGCTGTTCGCCAAAGTGCGCAACGTGCAGATCGTTGCCTGCGGCACCAGCTATCACGCAGGTATGGTCGCCCGTTACTGGCTCGAAGGTCTGGCCGGGATTCCATGCCAGGTCGAAGTGGCCAGCGAGTTCCGCTACCGCAAGGTGGTGGTGCAGCCGGACACCCTGTTCGTGTCGATTTCCCAGTCTGGCGAAACGGCAGACACCCTGGCGGCGCTGCGCAACGCCAAAGAACTGGGCTTCCTCGCCAGCCTGGCGATCTGCAACGTCAGCATCAGCTCACTGGTGCGCGAATCCGACCTGACCTTACTGACCCAGGCCGGTCCTGAAATCGGCGTCGCTTCGACCAAAGCCTTTACCACTCAGTTGGTGGGCTTGCTGCTGCTGACGCTGTCTCTGGGGCAGGTCAAAGGCACATTGGGCGAAGGCGTCGAGGCCGAGCTGGTCGAAGAGCTGCGCCGCCTGCCAACCCGTCTGGGTGAAGCATTGGCAATGGACGGCACCATCGAGAAGGTGGCCGAACTGTTTGCCGAGAAGAACCACACGCTGTTCCTGGGCCGTGGTGCTCAATTCCCGGTGGCGATGGAAGGTGCGCTCAAGCTCAAGGAAATCTCCTACATCCACGCCGAGGCCTACCCGGCTGGCGAACTCAAGCATGGCCCGCTGGCGCTGGTCGACAGCGACATGCCGGTGGTCACCGTGGCGCCGAACAACGAGCTGTTGGAAAAACTCAAATCCAACCTGCAGGAAGTCCGCGCCCGTGGCGGTGAGTTGATCGTGTTTGCTGACGAACAGGCAGGCATGAGCAACGGTGAAGGCACCCACGTCATCGCCATGCCGCACATCATCGATGCGCTGGCGCCGATCCTCTACACCCTCCCGTTGCAGCTGCTGTCGTACTACGTTGCGGTATTGAAAGGCACGGACGTGGATCAGCCGCGTAACTTGGCGAAGTCGGTGACTGTGGAATAAGTTATCCACAGCCGACGTTGTTGATCTTTGCGAATTAGACCTGCCTTTTTCAATGGGCGGTTGCTGCCTGCTGCAAATGGCAGCAATCGACCCGACCCGGACATTTGAGTAGGCGTCGGCGGCGCCGTAAAATGTCTCGCCTCCACACTCAATGGACTGATCTCATGATTACCTGCCACGTCAAATACGTCATCGACCCTTACCAGATTGCTGCCTTTGAACGCTATTCGCGCCAATGGATCGGGATAGTGACGCGTCTGGGCGGCCAACATCACGGTTATTTTCTGCCCGCTGAGGGCGCCAATAACGTTGCTTATTGTCTATTCAGCTTTGCTAGCCTTGCTGACTACGAACAATATCGGCAAAAGGCCGCGCATGATCCTGAGTCTGTGGGCCTGGTGGAGGAAGCGACTGAGTCAAGGTTTATCACAAGCTACGAAAGAAGCTTCCTTCGTCCTGTGCTTGGGTGACGCTAAGAGGCTGCTGGTGTGTGGTTGGGGCGAGCGCAGATCCTTTTCCCCATTTCAAACCCCAAGGCACTGCTGCTATTCACTGCGTTTATCCCACCGTTTCGGGCCCCTACAGAGGCATCGTCGCGCAGGCGGCCACAATCGCGCTGCCTATCCATAGCTGAGAGCACGGATTTGCGTATCAGGCGCGATCTCACCAAGCCGTGGTGACAGTTGATGTCCGCAGGTTCCTGCCACCGCACGTCGGGACACGATATAGGACTCCTGAGCCACTGTGCAGCATTCACGCGCAGTGTGAGTATGGGTCGGATGAATATCTCCCTGCGTCAATCGGATCGCCCTCGCTTTTGCGAATCCAGACAGACTGAAACCACGAATATCTTCAATATCGCTCCGTTAGTGTTTGTTCGCTCTGGTCGGGGAGCCAGCGTGCCCGGGGAATATTTATGGCGAATGCCGCCGCAGATGACGGCGTTGAAGTTCAACAGCCTTTGCAATCGATATTCCCCAACACTGCTGAGTCAGGTGGAAATAAACGCCCTCTGGGAAGTGGTTTTCAACGGCTGCCTCTGTCGTTCCTGCAGGCGTCAGTTCTTGTTTCGAAATTGCCCTGGGGTTTGATTGAACCAGCGAACGCAGGCTTTGTGAAAACTGCTGGGCTCGCGAAAGCCCAGCTGAGCCGATATATATTTAAGGCTTCGTGGTGAATGAATAAGGAGATTGCGAGCCAATTCCCGGCGACCGTCATCCTGTATGGCAGAAAAATGAGTGCCTTCCTCTTTGAGCGCGTTTTGTAAGCCGCGTCTGCTTCTACTCAAGGTACCGACAACGTCTTCCAGGGTTAGCAACTTACCTTGCGTCAGGGCCTCGTAAACCAACCGGTAAACTTTCGCTTTTTGCAAACCATCGACCCGCTCAAGGAGTTGCCCGTCCGCATATTCGCAGTGCATCGTATCCAATGCCGGATTTGCCGTGGACAGTCTTAGGTCGAGTACGTCTCTGGCAAAAGTCAAAACAAGATTGGGCGCCGCAAATACCAGGTGTGAACCAAATACTTCCTCCAGCCGCTCGGTATTCAATGGTCTGGGATAAGGAAACTCCACCGTTAAAGGCATAGGCCTGGTTTCGGGCGCGAGGAAATGGATAAAGGCAAGTTGCAACGCTGCGCAAGAATCGGTGAATGCTCGAGGTGCCGGGCAGCCGGGTATTTCCTGATCCAGTCCAATAATTTTGACGTGTGCCGGGCGCTGCTCGATCAGTATCTGAGTCCCTGTAATGATCAGCGGAAAGTATTTGGCAAAGCGCTCCAATGCAATGCCAAGGGTCGGGCTGGTGACTAACGGAAATCCGGGAGCGCCTAACGTTCCGAGGTTGAGATGATGGTAAGCGTCCAGCCCGATATCCGGATTTGAAGAGCGTTCAACGGCCAGGCGGATAAGGTCATACACCAGTTGCAGACTCATCGGAACTTCGCTTTGCAGGTCAGTTTCCGGCTCGCCAAGCTCTTTCATAAGGGCGTCGACACTGATGCCAGTACAGCGGTGAATAGATTTCGCGAGGGGGCAGAATCCTGCAACTGTGATAGTTCTCACCTGTCGCTTCCCTGATCAATTGACATGAATAAATTCGGCTGTGGAGTGAGGCATTGGTAGTGCATCTATTTGACGAGACAGAGTTTGGGCTTTGGGCGGGCCAAGCTTGGCTCCTGCGCAACCAAGGCTTTCATTTGCGTGTTGAGGGACTGGGCGGCGGCCCATAACTCGGCCAAGGCGTTGAGTATATCTTCTCGATCGGCCGGGCACATGTTTACATTCTGTCGCTCGACTTCATCCAGCAATTGGGTCAGGTTCTTATGTAATTCGTCGCTGGCAATCATGATCGGCTCCAATAGTTGACTTCGTGATGAGACCTCGCCCGGGTCGCCCACTTAGCGCAGAGCTGTTCTTTATACTGTTCTGGTGGCGTTCAGAAGGGGGTAATGCTGCGAGGATAAGCATATTCCTCCTGAGGATAAGGGACGGGTGTTGGCGTGCCCTCTATAGTGGCACCGGGAGGAGCGTCGGGCCCACTTGTTACACGAATCGTGGGGCTGCTCAATATTTGACTGATCTCTGCTGTAGAATCGCCTTAGCGTTCAAGTAGGGAAGCTTAAAGGAATACGCGATGGCGGTATGAGAACGGATCAATAACGAAGGGAGGCTGCTCATTCAATAGGTCATTCATGCCCAGTATTTCATCCTCTTTCGCACAAGCATTTTTTGATGCCGTGCAGCCTGCAATCTCTCATGAGCATAAAGTACCCAATCCTTTCGCGGCCCAGGCACCTGGCTTGAGTGCAGCTATGCAGCAAATCCCCTTGCAAGACTTGACCGCTTTCCTGGCGCTGGTCGAGCAGACGGGTAGTAATACTGACATCGGCTTGCTCGCTTATGAGAAGGCGCATCCTGGAAACCTCGGCGTTTTGGGCTACGCCATCATGTCCAGCTCAACAGTCAGGGAGGCCCTGAGATACATCGTGGATTTCCACTCGCTGATTGGTGCCGGGTTCTGCATGTTTCTCGACGAGCAGCCTGACGCAATCAAGATGGTCGGCTTCGCTGAAGACTTGAGGGACGCCGCACTTCCCCGATTGTTTATAGATGCGGTTGCTTCTATCACGCTGGGGCTGTTGCACTGGTTAGTCGGTGACAAAAAGATAGTGCCGATTGCCGCCGAGTTCACCTATAGCCAACCCGCCGATACGCGCGAGCTGGAAAAGCTTTTTGGGCCTACCCTGAAGTTTGCATCAGAAGTTAATTCGCTGACGTTCCGTCACGAGGACGGGGAGTTGCCTATCGCCACCGGTGACTCCCTGCTCCAGGGCATACACAATGATTATCTGACGATGCAACAGCGCCAGTTAGTGGATGATCGCATGAGCGTCTGGACAAAAAGCACCCTTCTCCAACACCTTTATCAAAGGCTACCACTGACCATTGATGAAGTGGCCAGCACCATGAAGCTGACGTCGCACCAATTGATCCAATCGCTGGAGTCTGAAGGTCATAGCTTTAAAAAGTTGCTGGACCATGTAAAAGCTCAAAAGAGCCAGTTGTTATTAACCGGCACCGATCTGTCACTCAAGCAAATCAGTTACCGGTTGGGATTTAAAAATCAAAGTGCGTTCAATAAGGCGTGTGAGCGCTGGTTCGGTATGTCCCCGGGTCGTTACCGAAGTTGCAAAAGGGCACCGGCATCTCATGTCGCAGGCTGACAGGCCAATGGGCTGTGAGACTCAACAGCCCTTGGTCGCCATAACGTTTTATATCCTGTCCACAGCCTCAATGCATCTTGCTGTGATCGTGCATCGCTCCGTGATCCGGTACGGTCAATGCGCGGGCAGTGGCCTGCACTTCAATGTTCTGCATGGCGCCTTTTGCATCTTCAACGGTCAGGGTGATCGGCACTTGATCGCCTTCTTTAACCTGTTTCTGCAGGTCGATCAGCATCACGTGGTAGCTATTGGAGTCGAAGGTCACCGGTTTGCCTGCGGGTAGGTCAACCGACGCGACCTCTTGCATGCTCATGACATCGTTGGCCATGGATGACTGGTGGATCTGAACGGTTTTAGCCACCGGCGATTGAGCGCTGACCAGTTTGCTGTCAGTGCTGGCGGTGACGGTCATGAAGGCGCCAGTGGACTGCTGGCCGGGCACGGTTGCCCTGACCCAGGCGTCAGTGATCGCAGTCTGCGCAGAGACTTGAGCAGCAGCGCACAGCAGGGAAAGCGCGAGCAGGGCTTTGATCGGTCGTGCAGCGAAATGCATGTTCATCAGCAGACTTCCATGACGGTGAGCAGGTCTTCTGCGCACTGTTGGGCCGAAAGGGAGTGCGACAAGCCCAGGCGCAAGACGCCCCGCGTGTCAAAAACGTAGCTGGTCGCAGTGTGGGACATGGTGTAGGTGTCGCCAGTGGGGATCTTTTCGTAGAACACGCCAAATTCCTTGGCGGTTTGCGCGGTTTCTTCCAGCGTACCGGACAGCGCCACGAACGACGGGTCGAAGGCTTTGACGTAAGCGTCGAGCATCTCCGGCTTGTCGCGCTCCGGGTCCACGGTAATGAAGATCACCTGAAAGATGTCGCCGTCCTTACCCAGTAGCTTCTTGATTTGCGCGGCGCGGGCCAGGGCGGTTGGGCAGACGGCCGGGCATTGAGTAAACCCGAAGAACACCATGGGCATGTAGCCGCGGAAGCTCGACAGGGTTTTAACGTTGCCTTGTGGATCCTTGAGCTTGAAGGTCCGGCCCAGAATCTTGTTGCTCAGGTCCTTGCCGTATTTGAACGACAGGGCGCTGGAGCTATCGCAGCCCGCGATCAGGCCCAGGCTTAGCAGGCTGAGCCCGCCGATGACCTGGCGACGTGTCAGTAGCTCATTCATGTAGTGCCTCCACCAGCAAACAGCCGGGCGAAATGAGGCGGGCAATCTAACATTTCGTAGCAGCTCAAAAATAGAAATCTGTAAGGTGAAGTAAATATGCGGATATCAGACATGGGACCTGTGGGAGCGAATTCATTCGCGAAAGCGGGGTGTCAGGCGCTGATGTGCTGCCTGAAAAAGCGCCTTCGCGAATGAATTCGCTCTCATCAAACATGAAATAACTATCTGAATTGAAATGATTTTCTGTGGGAGGACCGGGGTGGCGCTCCACCTTGCTCGCGAAGAGGCCGGTACACCCGATATATCTCTGTGGGCAGGAACATTGCTTTCGCGAGCAAGGTGGAGCGCCACCCCGGTCGTCCCACAGGTCCTGTGTTTGCTGCGCGACAGCGCGGCGTCTGGACGACGGGGGATATCCCACTGGTCCAGGCACCTAAGTTATCGAGCAGGCTGCAACGGCTTGAATTCCCCGCGCTCAAGGTTCTGCACCTGATTGCCCATGGCATCGGTCGCATTGAGGTCAGCGCCTTTGGCGGCCAGGGAATCGAGGATGTCTTTGCGATGGAACAGCGCGGCGTACATCGCAGCGGTCTGGCCGGCGTTGTTGCGTTGGTCCGGAGCGCAATCGGCTGCGACCAGTTGTTGGGCGATGCTGAGTTCGCCTTTGAAGATCGCACCCATCAAGGCCGTGTTGCCTCTTGAATCCTTTGCACAGGGATCAGCCCCGGCGTTCAACAGTTGGGTTACCGCAGGTTGGTGGCCGTGATAAGCCGCAAGAATCAGAGCGGTGTAGCCTTTTTCATCCTGCACGTTCAGGTCGAACTTCGCATTGATAAACTCGTTGAGCATTTCTTCGCGACCGTCCCGGGCGGCCTGGAAAAACAGCTCACGCAGTTGCTGCCGTGTAGCAGATGAAGCGTCAGCAGGCGGGTTGGCATAACTCGTGGTGCTGGCAATGCACAGCAACACGATGGCAATCATTCTGCGCATCACGATGTCCTCTCCAGGAGCTTCAGCCCGCACCCAAAAAAGCGGGCTGAAGCGGACGATCAGTCCTTCAGGGCTGCGGCCAGTTGTTTGACCTTGTCCAGGTCACCCTTGGCAACCTTGGTCACGCCGGTGCCGTATTCCGGATCAGCTTTGTAAAGGAACGACAGCATGATGTTCTTGCTTTCGGCATCTGTAGTGGCCAGGGATTCACCGAAGCTTTTGATCAAGTCCATACGGTCCTTTTCGCTGTAGGAGCGATACAAATCGCCCGCCTGCTTGAAGTTCTGCTCGCGCTGGATTTTTGCCTGTTGCGTGCTGCCGGACAGCGGCAGCTGGCTGTAACGAGCCGCCTCCACCGATGGGCGCGGGTTCAGGCGACTTGGCTCGTAGTTGACGCCGCTGGTGGTGTGGCCGGCATTGAGCGAGCCATCCTGGTTGCCATTGTTGACCTTCGCCCGTGGTGCGTTGATCGGCAGGCTCATGACATTGGTGCCCACTCGATAGAGCTGGGTATCCGCGTAGGAGAATACCCGGCCTTGCAGAAGGCGATCTTCCGACGGCTCAATGCCAGGGACCACATTGGCGGGCGCCATGGCGACCTGTTCGGTTTCCTGGAAGAAGTTATCCACATTCTTGTTCAGGACCATCTGCCCCAGCTTGCGCTCCGGGATACCGGGCCAGATCTTGGTGGCGTCCAGCGGGTCGAAATCGAACTTGGCCAGGTCTTCAGGCTTGACCACCTGCACGTACAGGTCCCATTTCGGGAATTCGCCCTTGTTGATTGCGCCGACCAGGTCGTTGGTCAGGTGGCTGTAGTCCTTGGACTGCACTTGAGCAACTTCCTGCGGATCAAGGTTTTTCAGCCCTTGCAGGCTTTTCCAGTGAAACTTCACGTAGTTCACTTCGCCCTTGGCGTTGACCAGTTTGTAGGCGTGAACGCCGTTGCCGTCCATGGTGCGATAGCTCGCAGGCGTGCCCTCGTTGGAGTACAGCAGGGTCAGGGTCCGGGTGGCTTCCGGAACGTGAGAGAAGAAATCGAAGCGGCGGGAGTCGTCATCCAGGTTGGTGCGCGGGTCTGGCTTGAAGGCGTGAACCATGTCCGGGAACTTGATGGCGTCGCGGATGAAGAAGGTCGGGAAGTTGTTGCCGACCAGGTCCCAGTTGCCATCGGCGGTGTAGAACTTGGTCGCAAAACCGCGCGGGTCACGCAGGGTTTCCGGCGAGTGATTGCCGTGTACAACTGAGGAAAACCGCACGAATACCGGCGTGTGTTCGCCTTTGCTGAACACCTTGGCTTTGCTCAAGTCTGCGGCATCATCCGTGGCGACAAACTCGCCATGCACACCGGTGCCACGGGCATGCACCACGCGCTCTGGAATGCGTTCGCGGTCAAAGCGCTGGAGTTTTTGCAGGAGTTGCACGTCTTGCAGAAGGACCGGGCCAGTTGCGCCAGCGGTCTGGGAATTCTGGTTGTCACCCACCGGGGCGCCGTTATCTCGGGTCAGGGTATCGGCGTACGCTGCAGAACTGGCTATCAAGCTCGCGCCGATCAGGCTCGCGGCGATATGGGAGCGTGGTAAGTACATGAGGCTTCTCTCTCTTCTTGGTTGTTTTGAGAGTCCAAGCCTAGGGCGCGCGTGTGGGATTCTTGAATAATTTCTAGCTATGTAGCCGATAGATTATGAAAGATTGACGGATTTTCGCTGCAATTAACGACCATTCACGTTTGTCGTGCTCATGGTTTCAAAGTGGCTTGCGCCGTTGGCAGCGGCAAGGCGGGAAGGTAGGCATTGCGGATCCGCTGCACTTCGCCGTCACGAATCAGCAGGGTAATCGCCGCATTTATCCGGGGCAGGTACTGAGCGTGCCGGGGTTGTAACTTCAGGCTTAAAGGGGACTCGCTCAACTGCGCGCCGCGCTCGAATAGCGAACCGTCCAGACCCTTGCTGGCGATCAGATACTCGAACAGATCGTCGACCATCGCCACGGCGTCGACCCGGCCAGCCTGGAGCAGTTTGAGCAGGGCAGGGTCTTCCGAGGTTTCGAGCCGGGTCAGGCGTTTATCGGCAAACAGCGGGTCCATGGTGTGGTAGGTGTAACCCCGCACTAGGCCAATGGTCATGCCTTGCAGCTTATCCACAGGCAGACGCGCGGCGGTGCTGCCTTTGAGGAAGTACAGGTGTTCGCACACGCTCATGTAGGGAATGGAGAACGCATAGCGTTGCGAGTCTTCGGGGCTGTTCCACTGCGCGGAGTCGGCGAAATTGACGTCCAGCTCGCCCTTGCTCAGCATGACCTGCAAGCGGTTGACGGGGTAGGACACAAATTGCGCATCGATATGGGCCAATTGCATGACACGACGAGCGATATCGGTGGAAATCCCACGCAGTTGGCCGTGTTCATCGTTATAGCTGAACGGCCGCCACTGGGTGCCTCCCGCTTGCCAGGTTTCGGCGTGCACCACGCCCGCCACTTGAGCACTGGCCAGGATCAACCCCAGAAATAGCTGCCGTAAACACATGATCGCTTCCTTGCCGTAGAGGGCGTCGCATAGTCCCGTGGGAGCGGCCGGGGTGGCGCTCCACCTTGCTCGCCAATGCCATTTCCAGACCCTGAAAATGCGTCGTTACCCGTCGCGTGCACACGGCGCTGCTTGTAAGCACTTGATCAACTTAGCAGGCTAACGTGGCGGTGACGTGAATTTTCTCGGGCCGAAAAAAAGCCCGCATTGGCGAGGCCAGGCGGGCGTTGTGACGGGAGTCTTGGGTCAGTGTATCGACTGCTTGATCAGCTCCGGCATGACGAAGTTCTTCACGATATACATTGAGCCTTCTTCGCTCAGGTGCCCGGAATCGAATTGCAGCAACGAGTTGTCTTCCTGCAGGCGCACCAGGCAGGAGTTGACCACGCACAGCTTGTCGATCAGCGAGATGAAATCCACTGCATGGGGGTCGATCTGGCGTTGGGTGGCACGGTCCGCGGCCATCACGCTCTGGTCCAGGGCCGGGTCGGTGATATGGGTTTCAGTCTGGCCCCAGTGACGGTTGGCGATGACGCTGGGTAATGACGGATTCCACTGGGGCAACGGCCCGAGCAAAACGATATGTTTGACGCCGTAGCTGCGCAGCCGGGCGGCAATTTCACTCCAGTGGGTTTTGTCGTGCTGATCCTTCTGGGCAATCACCACCACCGCAGGCTTCAACTTCTGGATGCTTTCCAGCGCCGTCCTGTTGGAGTAATTACAGCTCAGGCGCGGCAGGGTCGCGCGGCCGGGGTCTTGCGTCAGGCTGGGTTTGCAGCCTGCCGAGGCCACTTGGTAGAACGGCGTGTCGGCCGCCAGCAAGGTTCGCAAGCCCAGCGACAGCGCCTGGGCGTGAGAGTCGCCCCACAAAAACACGCCGCCGTCGCCGCGCCGTTGGGTGCATGAAGGGTCGATGGCGGACTGGTGGCGCTGGGAGAACGCCGAAAAGGCGTCGCATTTGAGCCAGTACAGCTCGTACAGATTCTGATAACGATTGGCGTAGCTCTGAACGAAAAGCGCCTTGTCGGAAATGCTCACGGCGCGCAGCGGCGAAACGGCGCCCTCGGTCGCGTTCACCGCGCCCGCCGCGACAAACAAGGCGCTGATCAAGCCACTGACCGTAGCAAACCCCCAGCGCCGCCTGGGCGCGGTTTTGGCGGGGGGCTTTTCGATCAACTGATAAGACGCCAGCCCGAGGGCAAAGGCGCAGGCGATCCCCAGTACTGCATTGCTCGCATCCCCCAGATACCCGGCGTAGCTCATCAACACCACCACCGGCCAATGCCAGAGGTACAGCGAGTAGGACAGCTTGCCGGTCCATTGTGAGAATGGGTTACCGGTCATGAAGGAATCCTGCCGGGCGGCGATGATCACCGCCAGCGTTCCGAGCACCGGCAGCAACGCCAGATAGCCGGGCCACATGTCTTTCTCGGACAGTAAAAAGAAGCTCGCCAGCATCAGGCCCAAGCCGACCGCTTCCAGCGCCCGTTGATGCAAACCGCGCAGCTTGATCGGGAAAACACAGGCGACCCCGCCCACCAGCAACTCCCAGGCCCTTGTCGGCAGCAGGTAAAACGCAGGTTCTGGCCAGATGGACGAAGCGAACACGCAGAAGCCAAAGCCTATCAGGCATCCCGCGAGAATCAGCCAGCGCAGATGCTGCACGGCCATCACGCGACTCAGCGCCAGCAGTACCACGGGGTAGATCATGTAGAACTGCCACTCCACCGACAGCGACCAGGTGTGCAGCAGCCATTTCTCATGAGCGCTGGCCGTGAAATAGCCGGCCTCGAACCAGTAGACGATGTTCGACACGAAACCCAGGCTGCCTGCGATGTGCTTGCCCAGCGCGCTGTAGTCCGGCGGCAACAGGTAAAACCAGCCCAGGACCAGCAGTACGAAACACAGCACCGCCAACGCCGGGATGATGCGCCTGGCGCGGGATCTGTAAAACGCCAGCAGGCTGAAATTCCCGGCATTGAGGCTGCGCAGGATGATCCCGGTGATCAGGTACCCGGAAATCACAAAGAAAATATCCACCCCGGCAAAGCCACCGGGTAACCAGCCGGGATTGAAATGGAAAAGCAGTACGGCGATCACCGCGATGGCGCGCAGTCCATTGATGTCTTTTCTGAAGTCCATTGGCGTGTCTTCGTGGCGGGGAGCGCGGCTCCGGGGTCAATAGGCCAGGTGTAGCGTCAGTACGACGTGGCCGGCGGGGCCAATTGAAACGCTTGCGGCCTTGCTGTCTTGCGGCTATCGAGCAGCTTGCCGGACAGCACGTGTCCCATCCCCAGGCCCAGAAACAGATTGGCAATGGTCACTTCGAACATGTCGGTGGTCCAGCTGATCAGGCAGCAGCAAAAGGTGATCGCCAGCAGGGCACGGCCAATGCGGCTGTCGAGATTGCTCAGGGCGAAAAACATCGGGATCTGCAGCGCGTACAGCAGCGGGCCCATGACCCCGAACATCGCCCACAGGTACATGGCGCTGCTGTCGGCATTGGTCAGTTGTTCAGCACCACCCACCGGGAACATCGAGGCCGGGCTACCCACCAGGCCGAAACCCGCACCGGTGTAGCCATAGCCGAGGTTTTCGACGATCTCGACCAGATAGGGCCAGGTGTTGATCAGCCGATCATACAGCGAGCTCAGCGAGTCGCTGCTGCTACTGACGGTGCGCATATCAAAGTCATACAACAGCCCCACCAGCGGCAGGGCCAGGCCCCCAACGACCGCGAACACGCAGACAATCCGCGTGGTCCAGCGCAGGTGACTGATCAGCAGCAGCCCCATGGTCAAGGCATACGCCCCAGCGGGCGCTTTACTGGTGGTCAGGACGATGCCATAGAGCGCTGCAACGCTTAGCGCCAACAGCAGCAGCCGTGACCGAATGAACATCGCCACATACAGCGCGTAGATCGCGATCAGGATCGACAGCACGTTGGACACCCGGGCGAAACCGGCGATGCGGTCTTCACTGCCGGCACTCCAGGCGGTGTTGGCGCTCAACTGCACCTCGCCCACGCTGTACGCATAGCCTTTCCAGGGCACGGAGGTGAGTTTGTCCATCGCGACGCCCACCAGTGAAGCCAGCAGGCACAGGCCGATGACCCAGAGGAACAATCGGCGTTGATGGATCAGGTGCTCGCTGCAGACCATGCCGAACAGCAGCGGACTGATGACGAACAGGCCGAATGCGATGTTGTACAGCGATGCGCCATGGAGCATCGCCAGCACCGAAGAAATCATCAACAGCAGCATGCCCAGCCACACCACCCGCCCGGCCTTGTAGTCGCGTAACTCCAGGGCAAACATCACGAGGCACGCGACCTTGGGCAGATAAAGCAGTGGCGCAGCGCCTGCCTGGTCGAAGTAAAAGCGCAGTGCGCCGGAAAAGGTTTCGACCACAATCAGGCTGATGGCAATCCATACCACCATCGTCGATTTGTTGAAGGACAGAATCGACGACTTCGCGCCGCTGTCGTTCGCAGAGTTCAACATCATGTTTTTCTGCCTATGGGGTATTGGGTTAGTAAGTGCCGGGACGCACTACCTGTAGGAGCCAAGGTGTTGGCGAGGCGGTGTGTCAGGCGGCACGTCTCGCGAACACGTTCGCTCCTGCACATGTGGCGTCGTTGCACATGGCGCAGCCACGCTACCGCCCATCGACCATTGAAATGGGCAATGCAGGTACTAAACAGGGAGGGGGTGTTTCAGAAGTGACAGGGGCTATATCAGCCTGAGTTCGCCAGGCTGTCAATCAATTCGTCAAATTTTGCGCGGCATCCGATAGACGTTAGTCCTGGCTGGTCGCAACTTATTGAATTAACGATTGATTAAAAATTGACGCTAAAAATAAAGCGGGAGGTGATCGGGCGATCACCTCCTGTTCGAGTTTACTCAGGACGGGTATTTACGCTTTTCGGGTGCAGGCGGGAAGTACTGATAGAGCCAGGTTTCGCTCAAGGTACGGTCCTGGGTGCGGATGAACATGCGCATTTCTACCGGCTCGACCGAGTCGCTGTCTGGCAGCCAGTCGAAAATGATCCGGTAACCTTTGATATCCGGCAGCTTGAGGATGTTGAACTCCTGCAGCTTGCCGTGGGAGACCGTCACGATCGGCTCGATGGCGGTGCCCTCGGGCAGGGTTTCCAGCCCGCCACCGTTGAAATCCACGGCAAAGCGGCGTGCCCAGAACTTCGGGTAATGCTCGCCTGGTGCCCAGCCTTCGGTGAAACCGCCCATGCCGGAGCGCGTGGCGTGTACCTGAGCGAGCGGCGTGCGCACTGGCGGGAGCGGCGCCCAATACAGCTTGTAGCCGTAGTTGACTGCCTGACCGGCCTTGATCTTGTCCTTGGGGGTCCAGAACACCACGATGTTGTCCATGGTTTCGCCGGTGGTGACGATTTCCACCAGGTTGACCGCGCCTTCACCCCAGGCCGTGGTCGGCTCGACCCACAGGCTTGGACGACGGTGGTACCAGTCCACAGTGTCCTGATAGCTGGCGAATTCGTGATCGGTCTGCACCAGGCCGAAACCTTTCGGGTCTTTATCGGCGAAGGCGTTGAATTGCAGGCTTGGCGGGTTATTCAGCGGGCGGCAGATCCACTCGCCATTGCCGCGCCACATGGCCAGGCGATCCGAATCGTGGATCTGCGGGTGAATGGTGTCGCACATCCGGCGTTCGTGATTACCGCAGCTGAACATACTGGTCATTGGCGAGATGCCCATCTGATCGATGTCGGTGCGGGCATTGATGTTCGCGTCGATGTCCATCACCACTTGCCCGGACTGGCAGTCGATGTCAAAGCGATAGGCGCCGGTGCAGCTCGGCGAATCCAACAGTGCGTAAACCACGAAGCGGGTCGCGTTCTTGTCCGGGGTTTCGAACCAGAACTTGGTGAAGTCGGGGAATTCTTCCTGACGCTTGGCGTACGTATCGATGGCCAGGCCGCGTGCCGACAGGCCGTACTGCTTGTTGCTGTCCACTGCGCGGAAGTAGCTGGCGCCGAGGAACGACACCACGTCATTGATGGCGATTTCCGGTGCCTTGAACAACTTGAAGCCGGCGAAGCCCAGGTCGCCCTTGACCAGCGACTTGTCGATGCCGCTGGTCTCGTAGTTGAACAGCTCGTGGCGGAAATGCACTTCCCGGGACTGTTTGGTCTTGGGATCAACGCTGTACATACGCACCGGCGTCTTGAAGCCCATGCCGACGTGGAAGAAATGCACGTCCAGTTGGCCATGCAGCTCGTTCCACAAGGAATGCCCGGCGTCGTACTTGATTGCGTTGAACTGCTGAGGTGTCATGTTGGCCAGCACGGGCGGCAACACTTGTTTATTACTGACGTAACCCCGACCGGCCAACTGTTTGGCATGGGCCTTGAGTGCATCAAAATCAAAATGCTCGATGTCGCCATCAGCCGTAGCGGCCACAGCGCGTGCAGCAAAAAGCCCCGAGGCGGGCACGCTGCTATAAGCCGCCAATGCCATGGATGCTTTCAGAAGAGTCCTGCGATTCATAAGGTGAAGCCCCTAACCAGTGCTGTGCTTCCTGCACGAGAAAAATACGCGCTACGACTCCTTGCTGAACGCCAAGCTACCGACAACAGATAACAAACACAGCCTCTTGTTCGCAAAAAACATAAATAATTACGATTTAGATGTGCCGAAATTGTTTCGGGATGGCGCAGGTACCTGTGGGGTTGGTGAACCTGTGGGACCGGCTTTAGCCGGGAAAGCGGTATTCCTGACGACGCAAATGCGGCGTTTGCCAAGGCCTCTTCCCGGCTGAAGCCGGTCCCACGGGTATGCGGCGTTGTAGGCATCACGTCTGAGTCGGTAACCCCATCACGCTCATCGCCGCCTGGCGCAGGGCTTCGGAGCGGGTCGGGTGGGGGTGGCTGATCAGGCCGATGTCCTCGGACGACGCCGCAAACTCCATGGCCACGCAGAACTCGGCAATCATTTCACTGACACTTGGCCCCACCAGGTGTACGCCAAGGATCTCATCGGTGCGCTCGTCAGCCAGCACCTTGGCGAAGCCGTCGGCCTCGTGGTTGACCTTGGCGCGGCTGTTGGCGCTGAACGGGAATTTCCCGACCTTGTACGCGCGGCCTTCGGCCTTGAGCTGCTCCTCGGTCTTGCCCACGCTGGCCAGTTCCGGGCGGGTGTAGATCACGTTGGGGATCAGGTTGTAATTCACTTCTCCGGCTTTGCCGACGATGCGCTCCAGGCACACATTGGCCTCGTCTTCGGCCTTGTGCGCCAGCATCGGCCCGGAGGTGACATCGCCAATCACCCAGACATGCTCTGCCGCGGTGCGGTGGCCTTTGTTTTCCAGCATGCCGCGCTTGTCCACCTCAAGGCCCACGGTTTCCAGGCCAAGGCCCTTGGTGTAAGGGCGACGGCCGATAGAAACCAATACGTAATCAGCTTCAATCAGTTCGGCTTCACCACCGGCAGCGGGTTCTACGCTCAGGCTTACACCCAGGTCCGATGAGGTGGCCGTGGTGACTTTCGAGCTCAGCTTGAAGTTGATGCCTTGACGCGACAATGAGCGCTGCAAGGTCTTGCCAGTCTCCAGATCAGTGCCGTGGGCGACGTGATCAAGGTATTCCACCACCGTGACTTTCGCCCCCAGACGCCGCCATACCGAACCCAGCTCCAGGCCGATGACGCCCGCGCCGATCACCACCAGATGCTTGGGCACTTCAGGCAAAGACAGCGCGCCGGTGGAGTCCAGAATGCGTTTGTTGTCGATATCTACGCCGGGCAGTGGAGTCGGCTCGGAACCGGTGGCGATGATGATGTCCTTGGCTTGCAGCTCGGTTTCAACGCCTTGAGCATCGGTGACGATGACCCGGCCAGGCCCCGCGATACGCCCCCAGCCCTTGATCCACTCGGCTTTGTACTTGCGAAACAGAAACTCGATGCCTTTGGTCAGGGCAGTCACGCTTTCGCCTTTCTGCTTCATCATCTGCCCAAGGTTCAACGTGGGCGTGACTTCAATACCGAGCTTGGCGAACTCTTCACCCACCGCCGATTCGTAGAGTTCGGAGGCGTGCAGCAGCGCCTTGGAGGGGATGCAGCCCACGTTCAGGCAGGTGCCGCCCAAGGTTTCCCGACCTTCGATACAGGCCACGCTCAGCCCCAACTGCCCGGCACGGATGGCCGCGTTATAGCCGCCGGGGCCGCCGCCGATAATCACAACGTCATAACTGCTCATGGCTTTTTTTGCTCCTGAGTCAAAGCCTTAAATGATGGTTGTAATATTCATAGCTGCAAGCGTCAAGCTACAAGCTTCAAGTTAAAAGCGAACTCGCTTCACTTGTAGCTTGCGGCTTGACGCTTGTAACTGCTTTAAGTCCACCAATACCGCACAAGATGAAAGAAGATCGGCGCGGCAAAGCACACCGAATCCAGGCGATCGAGCATGCCGCCGTGGCCTTCGATCATGTGGCCCCAATCCTTGACGCCCCGGTCGCGCTTGATCGCCGACATGACGATGCCGCCCGCGAAGCCCAGCAGGTTGATCAGCAGAGCAATCAGGATCGCCTGCCACGGATTGAACGGCGTGATCCACCACAGCGCGCCGCCGATCAGCGACGCCAGCGCGATGCCGCCCACAAAGCCCTCAACGGTTTTGGAAGGCGACAGGTTAGGCGCGATCTTGTGTTTGCCGAACAGCTTGCCGCACACGTACTGCAGCACGTCCGATAGCTGAACCACGATCACCAGGTAAGCGATCAGCAGCAGGTTGCGGCCTTCATAACCTGCGATGTCCAGGGTCAGCAGCGCGGGGACGTAAGACACGCAGAACACCGCGATCATCAGGCCCCATTGCACTTTGGAGGCACGCTCCAGGAAGTGTTTGCTGTCACCCCCCAGGGACGCCAGGATCGGCAGCAGCAAAAACACATAGACCGGAATGAAGATCGAAAACAGCCCGTACCAGTCCATGGCGATCAGCAGGTATTGCAGCGGCAGCGCCACGTAGAACGCCGCCACCAGCGCGGGATAGTCGCTTTTGCGGGTCGGCGTCAGGGTCAGGAACTCGCGCAGGGCGTAGAACGAGACCGCGTAGAACAGCAGGATCACCGCGGTGTAGCCCAAGGCAAAGGCGATGCCGATCACGATGACCATCACCCACCACGCATTGATTCGCGCGTTGAGGTTGTCGATGACCGAATTAGGCCCACCGGCTTTGCGTTTGAGGATGTAACCGATCAACGAGGCCAGTAGCAGAATCGCGCCGATCCCCATGAACAACATTTGCGTCTGCTTATCCATCAGAGCTGCTCCGGTGCCAGGGCCAGCAGCGCTTCACGGCTGCGCGACAAGAACTGTTCTTTGCTTTCTTCACTGTCCAGCTGCAACGGCACGCCGAAGCTGGTTGTGCATAACAATGGCAGCGGCAAGATGCGGCCCTTGGGCATGACCCGGTTCAGGTTGGCTATCCACACCGGCACCAGTTCAGCCTGTGGGTAACTTTTGGCCAGGTGGTACAAGCCGCTTTTGAACGGCAGCAGGCCGTCTTCCAGGTTGCGCGTGCCTTCCGGGAAGATGATCAGCGAGTCGCCGCTCTCCAGGGCATCGAGCATCGGTTGCAGCGGGTTGCTGTCTGCTGAGGTGCGATTGCGATCCACCATCACGCCATTGAAGACGCCATTGATGATGTAGCGCCGTAACGGGCTGCTCTGCCAGTAATCAGCACCGGCGACCGGGCGTGTCAGCTTGCGCAGCGCGGGCGGCAGTGATGCCCAGAGCAGCACGAAGTCGCCGTGGCTGCTGTGGTTGGCGAAGTAGATGCGCTGCACCGGCTCGGGCGTGCAGCCCAGCCACAGGCTACGGGCGCCAGTGATGCTGCGCGCGCCAGCGGTAATGAGCGTGGCGACCAGGGGTTCAAACATGGCGTTTCCTCAAGAGGTGAAGGACAACCAGGGGAAAATCACGATAGCGCTCAGCAGTACCAGCAGCTGAACGGCGAGAAACAGCAGTTGTTGGCGCAGCAGCTTCAGCGCGCCCTGACTGCGGGACGCCCAGCTGCGGGTATTTTTATCCACAGGCGCGAGTCCGAGCTGGGCGAGCGCATCGTCCAACGCAGCGGTGCGATCAGACAGCCATTGCGGATCGCTGGCGACCATGTGGAACAGATCGGCATCGAACCCCACGCGTATCGCGTAGTACTTTTCGAGTATCCCGAGCAGTACGCCGATTACCACGACCACCAACAGCAGCGCGTTCGGCACAGTTATCAACAGCTGAACCAGCCCGAAGCCTACGCAGAGTAGCGTCAGCCCTGTGGACAAGTTATCCAGCGCCTTGCCCCTGCGCAGCAGGCTGGCGACGATGTGGAGCTGCATTTCATGGGACATGTCTATTCCTTGATCGGATTAGTAAGTCAGATGCCGACACCTGTGGGAGCGAATTCATTCGCGAAGAGGCCGGTTCAGGCGATGCATTTTCATTGACTGAAAATACGCCTTCGCGAATGAATTCGCTCCCACGGATCCGTGTTTCGTCCCGGCCGTTATGGGTGAGTCGAGACCAAATCCATCTGAATTCCATGGGACATCGTTTATTTCGCACATCCTGTGGGAGCGAATTCATTCGCGAAGAGGCCGGTTCAGGCGATGCATTTTCGTTGACTGAAATAACGCCTTCGCGAATGAATTCGCTCCCACAGGTCCGTGTTTCACGTCTGGCTTTCATAGGACTTTGGTTAATTGTTGCAACACCGCCAGATGACCGTCGCGCAGCACAATCTTCGGCGCCGCCTCACGAATCATCGCCACGGCTTTATCCACAGTCTCCGCTCGGCCGCTGTGCAAAAGCCACGCAGCCACCGCTGTTGCGCTGCGTGAATAACCCAAGGCGCAGCACGCCAGCAGTGGGCCGTGCTGACGTAGACGTTCAATGGACTGGGCTGCAAGCAGGCATTGCTCGGCAGTGGGCACCGTCAGGTCCAGCACCGGAACAGCCTGATACCCGCGCGCGCCGACATTCAGCGGCAGCTCTGCACAGATATCCACAACCGCTGCGAACGGCTGCAGCTGTCTTTTATCAGGGATTCGCCCGAGACAAACGTTATCCACAATCTCTCGGGCATCCGGCTGAGATCTTGTCCACAGCCGTGAATTGATCCACGCGCCCATCAGATAAGGTGCGTACAGCCATCGCGCTGCCGGGCTCAGGCTGCCGTCGGATCGCTTCTGGAAACCTGCCGCCCCTAGCAGCAGATAATTCAGCGCCACCAACAGCAGCGAGACGGCAGGCCAGCACAGCCAGAGCCAGCCCCCACCCGGCAACAAGGCGAAAGCCAGGCACAGCGAGGCACCCAGCGCGTAATAAGCACCCAGTTTCAGGCGCTGCGGGTCACGGGCCAGCTTCATGGACAGCAGAGGGCTTGGACCCTGATCCGGCCAGAGCCACACGCAAAACCATCCGGCCAGCGCGCCTGTGGGTAAGTCGATGAAGTGATGCTGCCAGGTGGTGAGGACCGAAACACCGATCAGCGCGAACCAGCCATGCAGCATCCAACGCCATCCTGAATGGAAGCTTCGCAAGTAGCGGTCATAGCAGACCCACAACACCACCAGCAGCGCGATGTGCAGCGAAGGCGCCTGATTGAACGGCTTGTCGAAACCGGCCAGGACGGCAAACAGCCAGCCGAACAGACCGTCCAGCTCCGGGCGTTCGAAGGTGAAACGCAGTGGCCAGATCAGGAAGCAACTGACCGCAATCAACTGCGCGCTGAACAGCCGCAGCGCGTGGGTATCGAGTTCGCGTCGAGTCAGGCAGGCCAGCAGCGAGAAGCCGTAAAGCAGGTCAATGGACCAATACGGGATGATCGTCCAGGCCCAGAACGGCATGTGCGCTTCCCAGCCGAACACGAAGGTGCCGACGTCCTCGCGCTGGGCCGTGACCCAGGTGGCGAAGCCGTAGCTGGCGAAGAAAAACGGCGCCAGCAGCACCAGCCAGCCCACGGCCCGCTTCCACAGACCCGCTTCCCGGTGGGCCATCACTTGATTCGCTGGGCCAGAGAGACGCTGAAAATGCCCCATTCATCCACACGCTGCGTGATCTTGCGAAAGCCCGCCGCCTCCACCAGTTGATCCATCTCGGACTGGCTGCGCCGACGCATCACCCAGGCCTGACCGGCGCGGTGGCTGGTCAGTGCGCGGGCGATCAGCTCCAGCTGCGGGTGCCAGGGCTGACCGGTGTAGACCAGATAACCGCCTGGTTCTACGGCTGCTGCCAGTCCGGCCAGCGAGTCGCCGACCATCTGGTTGCTGGCGAACAGCTCATAGAGCCCGGACACCACCGCCAGCGTCGGTTTCGGGTCCAGCGCGGCCAGATCGTCGCGATCGAACGCGTCGGCCTTGATGAACCTTGCGATGTGCCCCAGGCCTTTTTGCTCGATCAGTGCGCTGCCGTCGCGCACATTGATGTCGCTGTAATCGCGCAGCAGGATCGACTCCGGCAACGGCTCCACGCCTTGCAGGGATTCGAGAATGTAGCGCCCGTGACCGGCTGCGATGTCGACGATGCGTACCGGCGCGCCTTGGTTACGCAGATGCGACATGGCCAGGCGCAACAACTCTTCGACGTTCAGCTTGCGTTGCCGAATGCCGCGCCAGCCGATGGAGTTCAGGTAGTTCTGATCGATCAGCTTGCCGATTGGCGAGCTACCGGCAGGTTGATTGCGGTACACGTAATCCAGCGTGCTGCCGGAATCAAAGCCGGTATCGAAGCCCAGTTTCACGCCTGTGGATAACCTGGCGCCCAGGCCCATGCTGGCGCGGGTCATGCGCCAGTACAGGTCGCGAGGCGAGTTATGCGGCAGCGGGGCGGCGAGTTCTTCGGATTCGGCACAGGTCGCGCCGAGCTTGTCGGCGTCCAGCAGGGAAGGGCGCGACACGGGCGCTTCGAAGTTCTGCAGGATGAAGCGCCGGGCGCGGCTGATGGCCAGATGCCGGTCTCGCTCGCCCAAGGTGTCGTGGAAGAAGCCAGGCAGGATGTGTTTCTCCTTGCGCACACTGCCCAGCCGCTCAAAGAAGCGCTCCTGCGGGCCGCGATGCACCACGAAGTCGGCGCCGGAGATCAGCAACTGAGTCGGGATGGAAATTGCCTGGGCATCGGCCACCACCCGGTCAGCCGCTTCGTACAAGCCCAGCAGCACGTTGACGGAAATGGCCTTGGTGATCAGCGGGTCAGTGTCGTAGGACGCAATCCGCTGGGGATCATGGCTAAGGAAGCGTGCCTTGACGTAGCTGTTGACGAAGAAGTTGCCCTTGAACCGACGCAGCAGCGCCAGGCCAGGTCGCGCAAAGGGCACGTACAGCTTCACCTTGAAGGCGGGAGAGGCCAGCACCAGCGCGCGAATCTTCGGCGCGTAGTCGTGGGCCCAAGTCGCGGCAATCACGGCGCCGACGCTTTGCGCGACCACGGCCATGTTTTCTTCGGCAATGCCAAAGGTGGCGCTCAGGTGATCCACAAAGGTCTGCACATCGCGCACGCTGGTGGCGAAACTCGGGCTGTCTCCGCGCGCACCCGGCGACTGGCCGTGGCCACGGGAATCCCAGGCGAAAAAATCAAACCCCGGCAAGTCCAGTTCATCCACCAGGTGGGCAATACGCCCGGAATGTTCATGCCCTCGGTGGAACAGCAGCACCGCCTGGCGCGGCACCGACGGGTCGGTGGTTGTCGCAGGCCAATGGCGATAGAACAGCTGCACGCCATCGTGGGTGCTGAAACGTTGATCCTGAACGTCACGCATGGGATTTCCTTATGCCGGGGTGTTGCCGAAGAGGTGTTACCGAGCGGTGTCCTGGCTTGTGGGCAACTCAGCCAGGCCGCGTCGCACGCGATTGATCAGGGTGTAGACCAGCAAACCGGCGACCAGCGCCAGAATGATGTTTATCCACAGGGGCGCGAACCAGCCCACTGCGACCCCGGCACCGATCACGCCGAACACCAATGCGCGGTCGCTCTTGCCCATCGGGCCGTCGTAGCGGCGGCTGGCGCCGACCATGGGGCCGAGCACACCCGCGTATTCGCTGAAAATCGCCCCGAGGGTGACCAGCAGAATCAGCAACAGATTGACGCCCGGGATCAAGGCGAAAGGCAGGAACAGCGCGCTGTCGGCGATGACGTCTGTCAGCTCATTGAGGTAGGCGCCGAGCCGGGATTGCTGGCCGAACTCCCGAGCCAGCATGCCGTCGATGGCATTGAGCGCCATGCGCATGATCATCCACAGGGGGATCAGGACGAATACCCATTGATAGGCGGCGAACAGCGCAACTCCTGCGCCAATCAGGATGGAAACCGCGCAGGCCGCCAACGTGACTTGATTGGCCGTCACACCTCGGTCGAAGAGGCGCTGGACCATCGGCCGCAGCAGGTTCTGGAAGCGGGGCTTGAGCTGATAGATCGAAATCAACGGACGGCTTTCCTTGTCGGCAGGTCAATGCCCGTAGTGAACCACAACGTAACCCGTGCGGCGCGATGTTCTTTGTGCGCGGGGTCTCAGGACGCGAGTATTGCCGGTGACGCAACACCTGTAGGAGCTGCCGAAGGCTGCGAAGCCGCTTTATCTGACACGCCGCCATTCGCAGCCTTCGGCAGCGACAGATTGAGGTACGACAGGGTATTTGTGGGAGCAAGCTTGGTTGCGAAGAGGCCAGTTCATCCGAAGATTTTTTCGGGGCTTCAGCATCGCCTTCGCGGGCAAGCCCGCTCCCACGGGGTTGGGGAACGACGCAGTATTTGTGGGAGCAAGCTTGCTTGCGAAGAGGCCCGTACATCCGAAGATTTTTTCGGGGTTTCAGCATCGCCTTCGCGGGCAAGCCCGCTCCCACGGGTTGCGAAACGACGCAGTATTTGTGGGAGCAAGCTTGCTTGCGAAGGGGCCGGAAGATTCATCGAAAGTTTCACTATGTTTGTTATATCGTAACGCCATATCCTTGCGCATGCCTGCGGGGCGGGGGTCTGTATGTTCGGTGAGGTCTGGGGTATCGATGCGGGTTGATCTGGATGTTGAGCACGGCAGCCTTGAAGGTTTGCCGCGGTTTCAAAGTGCGGCTGTGCAGGCAGGGCGGTTGCGTCGGCTGACCTGGCTGAGCGGTGGCCTGGGGTTGCTGCTGCTGTTACTGGCGCTGGCCATTGACCTGTTCGCCCCCGAGTCATTGTGGATGGCGGTACTGAGCAGCAACGCCGCTGCTTTGTTCGTACTGACGGCTGGATTGCAGTCCGTCCAGGGCATCGCGCTGTGGCGAGCTCGGGCGCTGCTGGGCACTGTGAGCGGCAATGTGATCAGCCCGGCGCCCGTGGCAGAGACCGTCGCCAGCAATGCCTACGACCGGCTGGTCAACCGGATCAGCAACCTGGGCCAGTCCATGCTGGCGCAAATCGGCGCGCCGACCTTGTGGCTGGCCGGTTGGGCCGTGCTGGCGCTGATCAGCCTCGAACTGACCTGGAACCTCGCGCTCCCTGCCACACCTCTTTCGCAGATGGGCAGTGTGGCGGGCGGTCTCGCGGTGCTGTTGGCGTTTGGCTTGCTGGTGCTGGAGCGTCAGTTCAACGCCGAGCAGAATGAATGGCCGGAAGCGGCACAACTTTCCCAGCTGACCCGCGTGGTCATAGCTGCCTTGCTGGTGGGCGCGCTGTGCCTGTTTTTCGCCAGCGCCGAGCGAGTCTGGCCCGCGCGGCTGGCGGTGCTGATCGGCCTGCTGCCGGGCGTGGTGGCGGCCGAGTTGCTGTTGCGCGCCATCCTGTCCCTGTTCAGCCCGCGCAACCCGCGCCTGGAACCGCGCCTGACCGCCAGCAGTTTCGTGGCCGGCCTGTTGCGCTGGCCGCCACAGCCGCTGCTGGCCTTGCAGCACGAACTGCACAATCGTTTTGGAATAGACCTGCGACAAGTCTGGGCCTTTACCTACATGCGCCGGGCATTTTTCCCGGTGTTGCTGGTAGTCGCGGCGCTGGGTTGGGCCTTGAGCGGTGTGCACGAAATCCCTATGGACGGACGCGGCATCTACGAGCGCTTCGGCAAGCCCGTGGCGGTTCTCAGCCCAGGCCTGCACGCCGGTCTGCCCTGGCCGTTCGGGCGGGTGCTGGCGGTGGAAAACGGTGTGGTTCACGAACTCGCCACCAGCGTCGCCGATTCAACCGTGATCGAGATGATGCTTGATCCGGCCGAAGGCCCTGCACCGTCGAGCGCCAACCGCCTGTGGGACGCCAGCCACATCAATGAAAAGTCCCAGGTGATTGCCAGCAGCTCCGCCGACAAGCAGGGCTTCCAGATCGTCAACATGGATGTGCGTTTTGTCTACCGCATCGGGCTGACGGACGAAGCCGCCATGGCCGCGACCTACAACAACGCCGACGTGCCGAAGCTGATCCGCAGTACCGCCAGCCGCGTGCTGGTCCACGATTTTGCCTCGCGCACCCTGGACGAGCTGCTCGGTGATCAACGTGCGGGGCTTGCTGCGGACATCGGCAAGGCCGTGCAGGCTGACTTGCAGCAACTGAACAGCGGCGTGGAAATCCTTGCCACGGTGGTCGAGGCGATCCATCCGCCAGCGGGCGCGGCCAATGCTTATCACGCAGTGCAGGCCGCGCAGATCAGTGCCCAGGCGCTGATTGCCCGTGAGCGTGGCGCGGCCAGTGCAGCGGCCAATGCTGCGCAACTCAACGCCAGCGTGGCCCGTGATCAAGCGTCGGCCAATGCCCGGGAAGTGCTGTCGGCGGCGCAAGGCGCGGACCTGCGCTTCAGTGCCGAGCGCCAGGCGTATGCCAAGGCGGGGCAGGCCTTCCTGCTGGAGCAATACCTGACGCAACTGAGCGTGGGGCTGACCAAGGCCAAATTGCTGGTGCTGGATCATCGTATAGGCGGCGCGAACAATGCGCCGACCATCGACCTGCGTAATTTCACCCTACCGGCAGACCCGACGGCGCCGCGTAAAGCCGTTCAGTAAGGAGCGACCCTTGAGTCTGTTTCATAACCACAGCCACGACCATCATGACCACGCCGGGCACGACCACAGCGGGCATGGCCACCACGGCCATCACCACCACGGCGACGCGTCTGGCCCCGCGGTTTTTCCGTGGCGCCGCGCGGCGTTGGCTGCAGTGTTGATCGCTTTTGCGGTGGCAGCGGCCAGTCTGGTGCAGGTGCGTTCCGGGGAGGCGACGGTCATCACCCGCTTCGGCAATCCGTCCCGCGTGCTGCTGGAGCCGGGTTTGAGCTGGCGCTGGCCTGCGCCGTTCGAAGCGACCATCCCGGTTGACCTGCGTTTGCGCACCACTTCCAGCGGTTTGCAGGACGTCGGCACCCGCGATGGCCTGCGCATCATCGTCCAGGCCTATGTGGCGTGGCAGGTGCAGGGCGATCCGGAAAACGTGCAGCGCTTCATGCGCGCCGTGCAAAACCAGCCCGATGAAGCCGCGCGGCAGATCCGCACCTTTGTCGGCTCGGCACTGGAAACCACCGCCAGCAGCTTTGACCTGTCGAGCCTGGTCAATACCGACGCCAGTCAGGTGCGCATTACTGATTTCGAAAACCAGCTGCGTCAGCAGATCGACCAACAACTGCTCGCCACTTACGGCGTGCGGGTGCTGCAAGTGGGCGTTGAGCGGCTGACTTTGCCTTCAGTCACGCTGACGGCCACCGTGGACCGCATGCGCGCCGAGCGGGAAACCATCGCCACCGAACGCACCGCCGTGGGCAAGCGTGAAGCTGCGCAGATTCGTTCGGCAGCGGAGCGCGATGCACGGATTGTCGAAGCCGATGCCACCGTCAAAGCCGCCGATATCGAAGCGCAGTCCCGGGTCGAAGCGGCGCAGATCTATGGCCGCGCGTATGCCGGTTCGCCGCAGCTGTATAACCTGCTGCGCTCGCTGGACAGCCTGGGCACCATCGTTACGCCAGGCACCAAACTGATTCTGCGCACCGACGCTGCGCCGTTCCGTGTGTTGGTCGATGGCCCGCCGACCCTTGACGCCAAAAGCGGAACGCAGCCATGAGCGAGCCGGTGACCGTGGGCCCTGCAAAACCGCCGCTGCAAGGCCCGTGGGTGCAGGCTAGCCGCCTGGCATTCCTGGCTTTGTATGGCGTGACGCTACTGGCGGCGCTGGGTTGGGCCTTGTCCAATGTGCGGCAGATCGATCCGCAGAATCGCGCGGTGGTCCTGCGCATGGGCGCACTGGAGCGCATTCAGAATGCCGGGTTGCTCACCGCCTGGCCGCAGCCTTTCGAGCAAGTGGTGTTGTTGCCTTCGGCGGATCGGGTGATTGAACGCCGGGTCGAGACCTTGCTGCGCTCCTTCGAGGCGGTGCGGGCCGACAAGATCGCCAGCTTCGCCGCGCCCATGAGCGATGCGCTGGCGGGTTCTGGTTATTTATTGACCGGTGATGCCGGTGTCGTACAACTCGACGTGACGGTGTACTACAAGGTGACTGACCCGTACGCCTACGTCTTGCAGGGCGATCATGTCTTGCCAGCCCTGGATCGACTGGTCAACCGCAGCGCCGTGGCCCTGACCGCCGCTCGGGATCTGGACACCATTCTGGTGGCGCGGCCGGAGATGGTCTCGGCAGACAGCCAGTCCGCACAACGCCGTGAGCGTCTGCGGGGTGATCTGGTGCGCGGCATTAACCAGCAGCTGAGTGAATTAAGCGCCACCGGGGTTGGCATCGGCATCGAAGTGGCACGGGTCGATGTGCAATCGAGCTTGCCGACCACCGCGGTCAATGCCTTCAACGCGGTGCTCACGGCCAGCCAACTGGCCGACCGGGAAGTGGCCAACGCTCGCAATGACGCCGAGAAAACCACCCAGGCCGCCAATCAACAAGCCGACCGTATCTTGCAGGTCGCCCACGCCCAAGCCTCCGAACGGCTAGCCAAGGCACAGACCGACACCGCGACCGTGACCAGCCTGGCCCAGTCGATCCAGAACAAGAGCGACCCCGGCCTGTTGCAGCGCATCTACCGCGAACGGGTGCCGAAAATCCTCGAACAGGCTGGTTCAGTCACCACAGTCGATCCGCGTGACGATTCCCGTCTGATCATTCAGGGAGCAGACCAATGAGTGGCGAAGCCGCACACAGCCATGCTGCACACAACCCTGCCGAGCCTGTTGCGCCGGGCAGCATGCTCAGCAGCTCGGAACAGCGCAGCGCCGCGCGCCAACTGACCCTGGCGATGCTCGCCCTGGGTTTACTGGGGCTGGGGCTGATCTGGCGTTTCTTCGCGCCGGAGCAGGTCGGCGTCAGCCAGTTGTTGCTGGGAGCAGCGTCTCTGCTGGTGGCGATTCCCGTGGTCAGCGCCGGTTGGCACAGCCTGCGTCACCCCAGCCTGCACGGCATCACCGATCAGTTGATCGCCCTGGCCATGCTCGGCGCCTGGGCCACAGGGGATCTGATGACCGCCGCCTTGCTGCCGATCATCATGATCTTCGGTCATGTGCTGGAAGAGCGCAGCGTGATTGGTTCCCAGGAAGCCATTCAGGCCCTGGGCCGTTTGACCCGCAGCAACGCGCGGCTGATCGATGCCGACGGCAGCGTGCGCGAAGTGGACAACTCGACACTGGTCGCCGGGGATCAGGTCGAGGTGCGTGCCGGTGACCGCGTGCCTGCCGACGGCCGGGTGATTTCCGGTCAGGCCAGCCTCGACACCGCACCGATCACCGGTGAGTCAGTGCCGCTGGAAGCCAGGGTTGGCGTTGAGGTATTCGGCGGCGCGATCAATCTGGATGGGCTGTTGCGCATTGAAGTGACCCGCATCGGCAACGAGTCGACCCTGGGTAAAGTCATTGCCTTGATGCAAAGCGCCGAGCGCTCCAAACCGCCCATTACCCGGCTGCTGGAGCGTTATGCCGGCAGCTACATGGTGCTGGTCCTGCTGATCGCCGCGGTGACCTGGTTCATCACCAACAATGCTCAGGCAATGTTGGCGGTGTTGGTTGCGGCGTGCCCTTGCGCGCTGGTGCTGTCGGCCCCCGCGACGGCCATCGCGGGGATCGCCGTCGCGGCGCGCCACGGGATTCTGATCCGCAGCTCCGCCTTCCTCGAAGAGCTGGCCGACCTGACCTCGCTGGTCGTAGACAAGACCGGCACCCTGACCTTCGGCACCCTGCGGTTGGAGTCAGTCGAAGCGGTTGGCATGCAGCGCCAATATTTTCTGCCATTGGCCGCAAGCCTTGGCTCGGCGAGCAGCCACCCGGTCAGCCGCGCTCTGGCTGGGCTGGTCGAAAAGGACGAGCTGCTGACCCTGAGCGATATCCAAGAGCGTCAGGGGTTGGGCGTGGTGGCCATGACCGAGTTGGGCAAGGCCGCGCTGGGTCGTCCGGAGTTGTTTGCACAGTTGGGCATCGCCACTTCGCCAGTGCCCAGCCATGACGGGCCCATTGCCGGCCTGGCGCTGGACGGCGAATTTCTCGCCTGGCTGTTGCTGGCCGACACGCTCAAACCCGAGGCGCGAATGGCTTTGGCTGAACTGCGGGATCTGGGCATGGGCAGGCAGTTGCTGCTGACCGGTGATCGCAAAACCGTCGCTGACGACCTGGCGGTGAAAGTCGGTATCACGGATGTTGAATCCCAGGCGCTGCCCGAGGACAAGCTGACCCGCGTCCGGGGCGAGATCGCCAGTGGCTTTCGGCCGATGGTGGTGGGCGATGGCATCAACGATTCGTTGGCGTTGAAGGCAGGTGTGGTGGGGGTTGCGATGGGGGCGGGTGGCGCAGACATTGCCCTGGCCTCTGCTGATATCGTGCTGATCGGCAGCGATCTGCGCCGTCTGGGAACCTGCGTGCGTCTCAGCCGCCAGTGCCGCCGCACCTTGCAAGTCAACGTGATCATCGGCCTGGGCTGGACGCTGGCCATCGTCGCATTTGCAGCTTTTGGCCTGTTGGGTGCCGCTGGCGCGATGGTCGCAGCCATCCTGCATAACCTCAGCACGCTGTTGGTGCTGGGTAATGCCGGTCGGTTGCTGCGGTTTAATGAACCGTTGGTGAAGGTGATTTAGCCAACGCCCCCCTGTAGGAGCTGCCGAAGGCTGCGAAAGCAATTTGTCTGACGCACCGCGGTTCGCAGCCTTCGGCAGCTCCTACAGGGGATTCAAATGTTTGAAGAACTCTGTTACAAATCGACAGTCATTCATTGAGAAGGCGTTCATCCAGGCTTCGTCGTTGGGCGTATCAGAGGGCACAAGGCCGTTCCCGGAAGTCGATTTATAGTCAGTTGCTATAACGTCCATAGCCCGTTGGTTCCAGAGCGGAACCGATTTTGAACTACCCTTTTTTCGAGTTTCTTGATCATTGGGGGTTTACTCAAATGCTCGCGCAACTTCCACCGGCCTTGCAAAAGCTCCACTTGCCGTTGCGTCTCAAACTCTGGGACGGGCATGAACTGGATCTGGGTCCCGCGCCCAGTGTCACCATCTTTGTCAAAGATCCGCATCTGGTATCCGAATTTACTCACCCGAGTCTCGACTTACTGGGCAGTGCATTTGTCGAAGGACGGCTGGAGATGGAAGGCTCCATCAGCGAAGTCGTGAGGGTGTGCGACGAGCTGAGTCAGGCCCTGGTGGAAGATGAAGACGCGCAGACGCCGGTTCGTACCCAGCACGACAAAGCCACAGACGCCGCATCCATTTCCTACCATTACGACCTGTCCAACGAGTTCTATCAGCTGTGGCTCGACAAGGAGATGGTCTACTCGTGCGCCTACTTCAAGACCGGCGATGAAACCCTTGAGCAGGCCCAGCAGGATAAATTCCACCACTTGTGCCGCAAGCTGCGCCTCAAGCCGGGCGAGTATCTGCTGGATGTGGGTTGTGGCTGGGGCGGTCTGGCGCGCTTCGCGGCCCGTGAGTATGGGGTCCGGGTTTTCGGCATCACCCTGAGCCGGGAACAACTGGCCCTGGCGACCGAGCGAGTCAAAGCCGAAGGCCTTGAGGGGCAGGTGGATCTGCAACTGCTCGATTACCGGGATCTGCCGCAGGACGGTCGTTTCGACAAGGTGGTCAGCGTAGGCATGTTCGAACACGTCGGGCACGCCAATCTCGAGACGTACAGCCAGCGTTTGTTTGGCGCCGTAAGGGAAGGCGGGCTGGTGATGAACCACGGCATCACCGCCCGGCATATTGACGGGCGTCCGGTGGGGCGGGGCGCCGGAGAGTTCATCGGCCGGTATGTGTTCCCCAATGGCGAACTGCCCCATGTTTCACGCATCAGCGCCGAGATCAGTGAGGCGGGGCTGGAGGTTGTGGATGTTGAAAGCCTGCGCCTGCATTACGCCAAGACTCTGGAGCACTGGAGTTCGCGTCTGGAAAACCATCTGCAGCAGGCTTCGGCGATGGTGCCTGAACAGACCCTGCGCATTTGGCGCCTATACCTGGCGGGCTGCGCCTATGCCTTCGCCCATGGCTGGATCAATCTGCATCAGATACTGGCGGTAAAACCCCGGTCTGACGGCGGTCATGATTTACCGTGGACCCGAGAGGATATTTACCGATAAGTCGCAAGCGGGCAGCTGACCTGTGGGAGCGAATTCAATCGCGAAGGCAATGTCACTGCCGATGAAGATGCAGCGGATGTCCTAGCCTCTTCGCGAATGAATTCGCTCCCATCAAACATAAAATAATTGTCTGAATTGAAATGATTTTCTGTGGGAGCGAGCTTGCTCGCGAAGAGGCCGGAACATCAGCATGTATTTCTGACGGCAGCAACATTGCCTTCGCGAGCAAGGTGGAGCGCCACCCCGGTCGTCCCACAGGTCCTGTGTTTGCTGCGCGACAGCGCCGCGTCCGGGCGACGGGGGGACTCCCACAGGTGCTGTATCCAGCCGTGATTACAAAATCGGTGAAATCAACCGCGCAACTCGCATCCCGAGCTGCTGCAGGTGGTGCGTCTCGCGGCTTTCCTGAACTGAGATTTCGTGGGCCAGGGCGAAGTCGTCGTTGAGCATGTTTTCCACCTCCCGGGCGAAGTCGCTGTCCACCGTCAGCAGCATCAGTTCAAAGTTGAGGCGAAAGGATCGGTTGTCCAGGTTGGCGCTGCCAATGGCGGTGATTTCGCTGTCCACCAACACCACCTTCTGGTGCATGAAGCCTGGCTTGTAACGAAACACCCGTACCCCGGCGCGCACGGCCTCGAACGCGAACAGGCTGGACGCGGCATACACCACGTAATGATCCGGACGCGACGGCAGCAGCAGGCGCACGTCGACCCCACGCAAAACAGCCAGATGCAGCGCGGCGGAGACTGCCTCGTCAGGCACGAAGTACGGACTGGTGATCCAGACGCGTTCGGTAGCCGCATGGATGGCCTCGACGAAAAACAGCGAACAGGTTTCCTGCTTGTCCGCCGGACCGGTCGCCAACAGCTGGCAGAGCACCCCGTCTTCCGGGAAGGAGTCGGGAAGGCTCAAGGGCGGCAGTTTGCGCGTGGCCCAGAACCAATCTTCGGCGAACGATTCCTGCAGGCAAGCCACCACCGGGCCGATGACCTGCACGTGGGTATCACGCCACGGCGCCAGCGGCGGCTTGAGCCCGATGTATTCATCGCCCACGTTGTGCCCGCCCAAAAAGCCGTGCGTGCCGTCCACCACGACGATTTTGCGATGGTTGCGGAAGTTGATCTGGAAGCGATTGAGCCAGCCGCCACGGGTCGCAAAGGCTTTGATCTGCACACCACCGGCGCGCAGTGTGTCGCTGTAGCTGCCGGGCAGGGCATGGCTGCCGATCCGGTCGTAAAGCACGTAGACCGCGACGCCTTCAGCGGCTTTTTCCAGCAGCAGGGCTTGCAGGCGTCGGCCGAGCTCATCGTCATGAATGATGAAAAACTGAATCAGCACCGTCTGCCTGGCTGCCCTGATAGCGCTGAAAATGGCTGCGAAAGTGTCATCGCCATTGATCAGCAATTTCACTTCGTTATTGGCCAGCGCCGGGGTGTGGCCCAGCTTGGGCATCGCCCGCAATGAGGCATAGGCATCGGAGCGGCGTGCAGCCACTGCCTCCTCAATCCATGGGCGCCAGTTCATATCGCTGATGGCGCTGCGCATCTCCTGGTTGGCCTGTCGACGAGCCTTGATATAGGCATCGAATGAACTGCGGCCAAACACCAGGTAAGGAATCAGGGTGAAATAGGGAATGAACAACAGCGGCATGGCCCAGGCAATGGCGCCTTGGGCGGTGCGAACGGTCAACAGCGCGTGGATAGCAGCGCCGATGCCCAGCAAATGAATGAAGCCAATCACGTAGCCGAAGAAATACGGGCTGTGGTAATCCATGCGTAACCTCTCTCCTGACCTGTTAAACAGACCACACCCGGCTCGGATTGTCGCTATTTTATTCGTCGTGCAACTGGCGACAGGATCTGTCGTCTAAGCCTTCACTGTCGGCAACTGCATTCGGTTGCCCTTGCCCGTAACGGTTGAACAAGGATTCCCCAATGAAGCTGCCCACCACGCCCCACCTGAAAAATGCCACCTTCGCTTTAGTGTGTTGCCTGGCCGCGCCGTTTGCACAGGCGCAGATGCTGCAGCCGGGTCTTTGGGAACTGACCTCCAGCAACATGCAAGTGGACGGGCAAGCCATGCCCGATTTGCAGATGATCCTTGGGCAGCTCAACAACCTGCCGCCGGAACAGCGCGCCATGGTTGAGCAGAATCTTCAGAAGCAGGGCATTACCCTGGCGGGCAAGGGCGTGCGTTTCTGCCTGACCCAGGCGCAGGTGAAAAGCGATGACATCCCGCTGACCGATCCGAAGTCCGGTTGCACCCAGCGGATCACTGATCGCAATGGCAAGAACTGGAAATTCACATTCAGCTGCCCGAAAGCCCAAGGCAGCGGTCAGGCGCAGTTCCTGAGCGATCGTGAATTCACGACCAACGTGATCGGCACGTTTAACGCCACCGGCCAACAACAGAAAGGCAGCATGGATACTCGCGCGGTCTGGTTGGGCCAGCAATGTGGGAACGTTCAGCCACGCACCTGATGTTCCACGGTTAGATCGTCATCCACGCCAGCTGCTGTGTGCCACGGCATCGTGGGCGTGGAGGCTTTCCGCATGCACCACTTTCACGTCGAAGCCTTTGAGCCACGCGTTCTGCCTGAGCGCGCCGTGCAGTCGCCTGGCTGCATCTTCACAGAACATCAGATTCTGCCCGTTCGCCAAGGCGAAAGCCTGTTCATCTGCGCGTTTCACGGCGGTTTGCACGGCTGTGCCCAGCGCGGCTTCCGCCTGATCGATCAGCTCGATAATCGGTAAATCCTGCGAAAACCTGTCCAGTTGCACATGTAGATGCGCAGTGCTGCGCTGGCTGTGGGGCGTGGCGACAATGCCATTCGCGCTGCCCAGCCAGGCATGGACGGCATCGAATTTCAGCGTGCTGTCGGCGAAATCAGCGGCGAATTGCTCCTGAATCAACTGACGCGCCAAGGCCGCCGAGCAGGGGCAGGTCGAGGAGTAGGTCACGTCAATTTTTAGTTCCACGTGGAACATTCCGTTTTTGATGCTGGCCAAGATGCTGATTGGATACGCTTTCCAACCCGCAACGGGGCTTATCAACGCGGCACGTTTGAGCAGGCAATCGGCATGAATGCTGACGTATGCGTTCTGCGATAGCCCTTCATGGGTATCGAGAAAGCGCTGCAACAGTTGGCACAGCAGGCCGGGCGTGAGCGTTTCGGTTTCCAGCATTTCCAGCGCCAGAAACAGCCGCGACATGTGAATGCCTCGCGAGGCGCCGTCATCCAGGCTCACACCCGCATCGACTTTGCCCTGTACACGCTGGCCATCAATCAGCACGGGCAAGGCAATGCCGCACATGCCCACCCAATCCAGCTGCAACGTCTCATGAGCGTTCTGCGACGCTACGTCGGGAAGTGTCGCAAGTTTCATAAAAATAGAAATCCTCATCGAAGCATTGGCAAGCACGCATTGTTATACTATAACATAAGCGAGCGAGGCAGCTGATGCTTGTCGTCAGCTGACCCATGCCCATACGAACAAGGTTTCGAACCTTGCAAACGAGCCCGTGAGGCTGATGAGAATCCCGATGCCCAACCGTCTTCCTGTAACTGTGCTGTCCGGCTTCCTCGGCGCGGGCAAAAGTACGCTGCTTAATTATGTGTTGCGCAACCGTGACAACCTTCGGGTGGCGGTGATCGTCAACGACATGAGCGAAATCAACATCGATGGCAGCGAAGTTCAGCGTGATGTCAGCCTGAACCGCGCCGAAGAAAAACTCATCGAGATGAGCAACGGCTGCATTTGCTGCACCCTGCGCGAAGACTTGCTCGAAGAGGTCAGCCGCCTGGCGCAGGACGGGCGCTTCGATTATCTGCTTATCGAGTCCACGGGCATCTCCGAGCCGTTGCCAGTGGCCGAGACCTTTACCTTTCGCGATGAGGCGGGCAAAAGCCTGGCCGATATGGCGCGGCTGGACACCATGGTCACGGTGGTCGACGGGGTGAACTTCCTCCTTGATTACCAGGCTGCGGAAAGTCTGGCGACCCGCGGTGAAACCCTGGGCGAGGAAGACGAGCGCTCGATCACTGATCTGCTGATTGAACAGATCGAGTTCGCCGACGTGATCCTCATCAGCAAGATCGACCTCATCAGCTCCAGCGAGCGCCAGGAGCTGATCGCCATCCTGCAGCGCCTGAATACTCAGGCTGAAATTCTGCCGATGGTCATGGGGCAGGTGCCCTTGGCGAAGATCCTCAACACCGGTCGCTTTGATTTCGAGCGGGCGTCACTGGCGCCAGGCTGGCTCAAGGAATTGCGGGGTGATCACGTGCCGGAGACCGAGGAGTACGGCATTGCGTCCACGGCGTATCGCGCGCGCAGGCCGTTTCACCCGGAGCGGTTCTTCAGCTTTATTGATCGCGAATGGACCAACGGCAAGCTGCTGCGCTCCAAGGGTTTCTTCTGGCTGGCCAGCAAACATCAGGACGCGGGCAGTTGGTCACAGGCGGGCGGCCTGATGCGACATGGTTTCGCGGGGCGTTGGTGGCGCTTCGTGCCCAAGGCGCAGTGGCCGGATGACGAAGAGAGCGTTGGCGCAATCAAAAGTAACTGGTCGGCGCAGACGGGCGATTGCCGCCAGGAATTGGTGTTCATTGGGCAAAACATCGACTTCGCCCAGCTCACCGCAGAGCTGGATAACTGCCTGCTGACCGACGCCGAGATGGCCATCGGCAGCGATGCCTGGCGCCTGCTGCCTGATCCGTTCGGACCGTGGCATGAAGAGGAGGCCGCGTGATGCTGGCACCTGCGATGCGTTGGCGACCAGTGGTCCGTCAGGTGCAAGGGGATACGCCCGCGATCCTCAGCCGAGTATTGGAAGACGATGTGAACCTGACCATCTGGCAGCGGCAGCTCCCGGCACACATCGAAGATTTCGGCATGCTGCTGCTGGCGTTGAATGAGCCGCTGGCCGAATCCATGACCCTGGACATCAAGGACGATGAGACCCTGCCTGAGCTTCGCGGCTTTGCCTCGGCATATGCTGATCTTGAAGGCTATGCTGGTTTTATCGCGGACGTTAGCTGGCTAATAAGCGCTTATGCCTGCCTGTTGGGAGCAAAGTGCATTGGTGTACGGTTGCGGGTACTGGATAAAGCGATGTGCCCGCGCTTCCATGTGGATCATGTGCCTGTGCGCTTGATCACCACCTACGCCGGGATCGGCAGCCAGTGGCTCAAGGAGGGTGTGATGGATCGCACTCAATTGGGCAACCCGCTCGCCGAACCGCAGGATTTCATGAAGATTCAGCAGATCAACTGTGGCGATGTGGCGCTGCTCAAGGGCGAGCGCTGGACCGGCAACGAAGGCCATGGCCTGATCCACCGCTCACCCCAACCCAAACGGGATGAACGGCGGTTGCTGTTGAGTCTGGATTGGTTGGGGTGAAGGCATGAGTGACGCGAATATCTGATTGAAATGCGATCCCTGTGGGAGCGAGCTCGCGAATAAGCCCGTATAACCGCCAAATCACGGCGTGTCGAACATCGCTTTCGCGAGCAAGCTCGCTCCCACAGTTTTAGGCACAGGCACAGGTTCCAACCTCACGGCTTCAACCACTTCCCCTGACTCTGCCCCTCGCAAAACGGCTTGAGATAAGCCGCATCACTGGCGATGCCGTAATAGTGAATGTCTTCGCGATAGGGCATATTGGCGACCAGCGCGTTGCTGCACACGCCGAAAGCACCTGTCGGGCATTGCTCCATGAAGCTCACTTCCGTTTTCTGCCCGGCCAGTTGTGGCTGGCAAAAGCCATCGTGGAACAGCTTCGCGGGGATGGTCTTGTTCTGCTGGCACACTTTGACGTCCAGGCGCTCGGCCTGACTGTGCACCAGGCAGGCTTGTGCCCACACCTGGCTGGAAAGCACCGCCAGCAACAGCGGCATACAGATTAATATCCTGGTTTTCAACGCGACCCTCACAAGCGACCCATATGCTGCAAAACATCCCCACCCACGTCATCGGCGGACCTCTGGGGGCAGGCAAGACCAGCCTCATCAAACACCTGCTGGCTCAGAAACCGGCGGATGAACGGTGGGCGATCCTGATCAATGAATTCGGTCAGATCGGCCTGGATGCCGCGCTGCTGACCACGGCCGCCGATGGTATCGCACTTGGTGAAGTGGCTGGTGGTTGCCTGTGTTGCGTGAACGGTGCGCCATTTCAGATTGGTCTGGGGCGGCTGTTGCGCAAGGCCAGGCCGCATCGCCTGTTTATTGAGCCCTCCGGGCTTGGGCATCCCGCACAGCTGATCGAGCAACTGAACCAGGCGCCATGGCTGGGCGTATTGACCGTGCAACCCAGCGTGATGGTGCTGGATGCCACGGCGCTGGCCGCGGGCAAACCGTTACCGCCGAGCCAGCAATCGGCTCTGGCTCAGACAGGGTTGTTGGTCCTGAACAAATCTGCGGAGCTCGATGCCGTGATTCGACAGCAGATCAGCGAAGGACTGCCTGCCGACAAGCAGTTGCTGTGGACGGATCAGGGCGTGATGCCTCTGGCTGAGCTGCCGGGCGTTGTACACAGTGCTGAGCAGGGCGGCTTGTCTGTGGATAAGCTGACCCTGCCCCCAAGTCTTGGCAAGATTGCGGCTGTCTGGACTGATCCACGTCAGCCCATTTGTCTGAGTCAGGTGCAACATGAGGGCTGGAGTATTGGCTGGCGCTGGCACCCGGGTCAGCGTTTTTCGCTGGCACGTATTGAAAACTGGCTGCAGGGCGTGGGCTGGCAGCGGGCCAAACTGGTTATCCACAGCGCAGATGGCTGGTTTTCGGGCAATGCGCTTGAAGGGGCTGCGTTGAACTGGCAAGCCAGCGAATGGCGGAAGGATTCGCGGCTGGAATTGATCTTTGCCAGCCCACAGGATGAAGCTGAGTTGCAGGCACAGTTCGTGGCTTGTTTGCTCTAGATCCTTGTGGGGCTTGCCAAACCCAGCTCTACAGGTTCACTGCTTCCACTTGTTATGTTCCTGACGCCATTGGCTCAACTGAATGATTTCTGCGCTGGGCGGTGGGGTTTTCATTTCGAACGGGTAGGGCGCCAGTTCGATCTGTGCGCTGTGGGCGCCAAACATGGTGATCGTACCGGGGTGGCGCTGCTCGCCCGTGACAGTGAACTCGAAGTTGTACACCCGAGCCAGACGCTTACGGCCTTGGGAGTCGCGGGCGAAGGTGAGCTTGCGCAGGGCGACGTTGCCATCGAGCAGTTCAAGGTCCAGACGCGTGCAGTGTTGCTTGACCCGCTCCAGCGCACGCTCGCGCAACCCGTGGGAATGCCACCACCATGCGCCGCCTGCGGCGAATAGCATCAAAACAAACATGTTTCCCAGGGTCAGCATGAGCAGGTACTCCAACAAAGTGCCACCAGCTTAACTGTCTCTGAGGATTTGCAGCCATACTGCGCGACTTAAATTTCTCACTACTGCATTTGCATCGTGTTCAGGATCCTTTGATGAAACGTACACCCCATTTGCTCGCCATCCAGTCCCATGTGGTTTTCGGCCATGCGGGTAACAGCGCTGCGGTCTTTCCCATGCAGCGGGTCGGGGTCAACGTCTGGCCGCTCAATACCGTGCAGTTCTCCAATCACACCCAGTATCGGCAATGGGCGGGCGATGTACTGGCGCCGCAACAGATTCCCGCGCTGATCGAAGGCATTGCTGCCATTGGCGAGTTGGGCAACTGCGATGCGGTGTTGTCCGGTTATCTGGGCAGCGCGGCGCAAGGGCAGGCGATTCTGACGGGTGTGGCGCGGATCAAGACTGCCAATCCGAAGGCGCTGTACCTGTGTGATCCGGTCATGGGCCACCCGGAGAAAGGCTGCATCGTGCCTGCCGAAGTCAGCGATTTTCTGCTCGATGAAGCCGCTGCCGTGGCGGACTTCATGTGCCCCAATCAACTGGAGCTGGACAGCTTTTCCGGCCGCAAGCCTGATTCGCTGGCCGATTGTGTGGGCATGGCTCGCGCTTTACTGGCGCGCGGGCCGAAAGCCATCGTGGTCAAACACCTGGACTACCCCGGCAAGCCCGCTGAAGGCTTTGAAATGCTGCTGGTGACGGCCGATGCCAGCTGGCACCTGCGCCGCCCGCTATTGGCCTTTCCGCGCCAGCCAGTGGGCGTGGGCGATCTGACGTCCGGGTTGTTCCTGGCTCGGGTGCTGCTGGGGGATGATCTGGTGGCAGCCTTCGAGTTTGCCGCCGCTGCCGTTCACGAAGTGCTGCTGGAAACTCAGGCTTGCGGCAGTTACGAACTGGAACTGGTTCGCGCCCAAGATCGCATTGCGCAACCACGGGTGAGGTTTGAGGCGGTCAGGTTGTAAGCCACTGCGTCATAGATGTGATTTGTGGGAGCAAGCTTGCCTGGTAAGGCGGCGTTTCAGGCGCCCATGATGTGGATGCGCTGCCGCTGCCGCTGCCGCTGCCGCTGCCGCTGCCGCTGCCGCTGCCGCTGCCGCTGCCGCTGCCGCTGCCGCTTTCGCGAGCAAGGTGGAGCGCCATCCCGGTCGCTCCTACGGTTTTGGGTGCGCTACAAGAACTGTGGGAGCAAGCTTGCTTGCGAAGGCGGTGTTTCAGGCATCCAGCATGTGGATGCCTTGGCCCTTTCGCGAGCAAGCTCGCTCCCACAGGTCTGAATTTACGCCTGAGACTTAAAGCGTCTCGTCCTTGATTTCCTGATAGCGCTTTTCCAGTTCCTGGCGGATCTGGCGGCGCTGTTGTGCCTGGATGTAACGGCGCTTGGCGTCCAGGCTTTCAGGCTCCAGCGGAGGAACGCTGGCCGGTTTGCGCTGATCGTCTACGGCAACCATGGTGAAGAAGCAGCTGTTGGTGTGGCGTACCGAGCGCTCGCGGATGTTTTCCGTGACCACCTTGATGCCGACCTCCATCGACGTGTTGCCGGTGTAGTTGACCGAGGCCAGGAAGGTCACCAGCTCACCCACATGAATGGGTTCACGGAAAATCACCTGATCCACCGACAGCGTCACCACGTAACGGCCTGCATAGCGGCTGGCGCAGGCGTAGGCGACTTCATCAAGGTATTTCAACAGGGTGCCACCGTGCACGTTGCCAGAGAAGTTGGCCATGTCCGGTGTCATCAATACGGTCATCGACAGCTGGGCGTTTCCGGGTTCCATAGCGTTCTCACGATCAAGGCGGTTCAGAGGTCGCACCTTATGGCGGTGCTCATTGATTCAAGCGTTGCATGAACAGTTATCGGGACGCTTGATAGCCAGATGCCGTCACGCTGAGCGTCCATCTGTTTCCATATATTGCACCGGCTTTACCGATGAATGCGCAGTGTTAACCTGCAAAAGCCCGTGGAGCGGGTATTTTCTTACAAATTAATCAGAATTTTGCAGTGCAGTAGCTGAATTGCCTCACGTCGGTGTGGGAATTGGGCTGACAGCCATGCGTATCACTAAGGAGCCGGACCCCATGCATGCCATCAGCTTTATTCAGGATTTGGCGGTGATCATGTTGGTGGCTGGCGTCGTAACCATTCTGTTCCACCGCCTCAAGCAGCCGGTGGTGCTGGGCTACATCGTTGCCGGTTTCATCATCGGCCCGCACACCCCGCCCTTCGGCCTGATCCACGACGAAGACACTATCAGGACTCTCGCCGAACTGGGGGTGATCTTCCTGATGTTCTGCCTGGGGCTCGAGTTCAGTCTGCGCAAGCTGTTCAAGGTCGGCGCTACAGCGTTCATTGCGGCGTTTCTCGAAATCACCCTGATGATCTGGATCGGTTACGAGATCGGCCAGTACTTTGGCTGGAGCACCATGGACTCGCTGTTCCTGGGCGCGATCCTGGCAATTTCCTCGACGACCATCATCGTCAAGGCGCTCAACGACCTGAAGATGAAAAACCAGCCGTTCGCGCAGCTGATTTTCGGTGTGCTGATCGTCGAAGACATCCTGGGTATCGGGATTATTGCGCTGCTGTCGGGCATTGCAGTGAGCGGCTCGGTCAGCTCTGGTGAGGTGTTTTCCACGGTCGGCAAGCTGTCGCTGTTCATGATCGTGGCGCTGGTCATCGGCATTTTGGTTGTGCCGCGTCTGCTGGCCTACGTGGCGAAATTCGAAAGTAACGAGATGCTGCTGATCACCGTGCTCGGCCTGTGTTTCGGCTTCTGCTTGCTAGTGGTCAAGCTGGAATACAGCATGGTGCTGGGTGCCTTCCTGATCGGCGCGATCATGGCCGAGTCGCGCCAGTTAATGAAAATTGAACGCTTGATCGAACCTATTCGAGACATGTTCAGCGCCATCTTTTTTGTCGCCATCGGCCTGATGATCGACCCGGCGATCCTGCTGCAGTACGCGTGGCCGATTGCAGTGATCACCGTGGCGGTGGTGCTGGGCAAAATGCTGTCCTGCGGCTTGGGGGCGTTTCTGGCGGGTAACGATGGCAAAACCTCGCTACGGGTGGGCATGGGGCTGTCACAGATTGGAGAGTTTTCCTTCATCATCGCGGCATTGGGGATGACGCTGCAGGTGACTAGCGACTTCCTTTACCCGGTAGCCGTTGCGGTTTCGGCGATCACGACCTTGCTGACCCCTTATCTGATTCGGGGTGCAGATCCGTTGTCGCACCATCTGGCGCGCATCATGCCGGAGCGCATGGCCCGGGTTTTCGGCATGTATGGCGAATGGCTGCGCAGCATTCAGCCGCAAGGCGAGGGCGCGCTGCTGGCGTCGATGATCAGGCGCATTCTGTTGCAGGTGGGTGTGAACCTGGCGCTGGTGATCGCGATCTTCTTCTGCGGCGGCTATTTTGCCGAGCGTCTGGGCGTCTACATCAGCGAGTGGGTGGGCGACGTGGGCCAGCAGAAGGCCTGGATCTGTGGTGCGGCATTGCTGCTGTCGCTGCCGTTTTTGATCGCGGCTTATCGCAAGCTCAAGGCGCTGTCGATGCTGCTGGCGGAAATGGGCGTCAAGCCGGAGATGGCCGGAAGGCATACGGCGCGGGTGCGCAAGGTGATCGCCGAGGTGATCCCTTTGTTGTCGCTACTGGTGATCTTCGTGCTGCTGGCGGCGCTGTCCGCGAGCATTCTGCCGACCAATGAGCTGCTGATGCTCATCGTGGTGATTGCAGCGATAGTGGCTGCGGTGGCGTGGCGCTGGTTCATTCGCGTGCATACCCGCATGCAGATCGCGCTGCTGGAGACGCTTGGGAATCATCAGGAGCCCAACGAGCATTAGGCTCCAGCACTGGCGAAATACAATCTCGTGGGACCGGTCGGGCGGCGTTCCGTTTTAGCCGGGAAGAGGCCGGTACATCCGATACATTATCTGTGGCAGAAATACTGTCTTCCCGGCTAAAGCCGGTCCCACGGGTTAACTCCGAGTCGTGTCAGAAACTCAGCTTTCCAGCCACACATCCCGCGCCCAGTGCCATACCGATTCCCAGTTCTCTTCGGTCACCAGCTCTTCTTCGCCAGACCACAGCACCACGGTGCCGTCTTCTTCGACGCAGTAGTAGTCTTCGCCGTCCTGGCAGATCGGGATCAGCTCGCGTGGAACGCCCACATCCCAGGCGTTGGCGGCAACGTCGGGCAGATAGGTGTGCGACTGTGGATCGGTAATGGTGACCGGTTCCAGGCTGCCGTAGACCACATCGCTCACCGTCAGCAGGAATTCCTTGAAGACGAACGGGATGTTGATAAACAGCTGTTCTTCGACCTCAACGAGCTGATCCTCGTCGGGTAGCTCAAGCGGAACCGGAACGGGTTCATTCGCTTCGCGTAATTGTTCAATGACTTCTTCCACGGCCTGGCTCCTCTGACTTGATGGCGCGGTTTATACAGTAGCGTAAAGCCTTTCTCAAAATAACTATCCAATCGGATAAAACAAAAACCCCGGACAAGTCCGGGGTTTTGCTCAAGCATCAAGCGCTCTGGATCAACCGTTCTGGCGGATACCAGCAACCAGCCAAGGCTGATTGTCGCCTTGTGGGCGTTCCATGTTCCAGCTTTCGCTGAACACTTCGCCTTGGTCAAAGCGCGAAGTCTTGGACACGCCGCTGAAGGTCAGGGTCGCGATGGTTTTGTCAGCACGATCATCCAGGCCGTCCAGTTGCACGGTCAGGTTGTCGATGAAGGTCGACTGGAAGCCTTCGCCCAGATCAGCACGTTCCTTTTTCAGGAAGGCCAGCATCTGTGGGGTCACGAACTCTTCGATCTTGTCCATCTCGTTGGCATCCCAGTGCTGCTGCAGCGACTGGAAATGGTTACGAGCGGCTTCGAGGAAGCGTGTTTCGTTGAACCAGGCCGGAGCATTGATCACTGGAGCGGCGGCCGAAGCTGCACCCATGCCGCCGAACATCGAGTTCTGTGCAGGCTGTTCAGTGTTTTCACGCTGATAAGGCACTGGACCAGCAGGAGTGGCCATTTGCGGGCCTTGCTGTTTGCGACGACGGGCCGCGATGAAGCGGAAGATCAGGAAGGCAATGACCGCCATGATCAGGATGTCGAAGATCTGCATCCCCTGGAAGCCGTCGCCCATGAACATCGAAGCGAGCAGGCCACCGGCGGCGAGACCGGCCAACGGGCCGAGCCAGCGCGAAGCACCGCTGGCAGCAGGTGCCGGACGGCCAGCAGCGTTAGGCGCTGCAGCAGGAGTGGAAGGAGCAGTTTGGCGCGCCTGATGGCTTGGCGCCGAGCCCATGCTCTTGCCACCACCGAAACGCGCAGCGTTGGCTTCAAGGCTCATGGTGAGCCCGATGCACAGCGCCAGAGCGATGCTTAGAAAACGTTGCATAAGGGTATTCCCGTTTTATGGATTGCACGCGCGCCATATTGCATAGGGGCTATGTGTCTGGCTAGCGGCCAAATGTATCCGGCTTTTGCATAAAAGCCTGCAGGGCCTGTAAAGGTTGGTCTGTAGGGCTTCGGTAAAAGTTCTGTAGGATTTTTCGTTTGGCTTGGTCAGCTATATGGAGCTGACCGGGGGAAGATTCAAGCTGGGGGGGCCAAAGCTCCGTTTACATCGCTGATGCTTGCTGAAAACCTGTGGGAGCGCATTCATTCGCGAAGAAGTCAGTACATCCGACGCATCTTCATCGGATTAAACATCGTCTTCGCGAATAAATTCGCTCCTACAGGTCCGAGGTCTACAAAAGCTCGCAGGCAAGCATAAAGCCCCTCAGCGCTGAGCGATCAAATCGCTTCCAGCTTCGCGTAGCCCATCATCAGCCACTTGCTGCCTTCGGCAAAATTGACCTGCACCCGTGCCTGAGCGCCGGCGCCTTCGAAGTTGAGGATCACGCCGTCGCCAAACACCGCATGCCTGACCTGTTGCCCGAGGCTGAAAGCGGTTTCCGGAATGCCGGTGCCATTGAACAGGCTGCTGGTGCTGACCTTCTGCGTGCCGCCAAACGGTCGGCTGACGCTGTTGGACAAGCGCACTTCCTGAATCAGCAATGGCGGAATCTCGCGTACGAAACGCGACACCTTGTTGTAGGTTTCGCTGCCATACAGGCGTCGGGTCTCGGCGTAGGTCATCACCAGTTGCTGCATGGCGCGGGTAATACCGACATAAGCCAGGCGCCGTTCCTCTTCAAGACGGCCAGGTTCTTCGAGGCTCATCTTGTGCGGGAACAGGCCTTCTTCCATGCCCACCAGGAACACGTAAGGGAATTCCAGGCCTTTGGCGCTGTGCAGCGTCATCAGCTGAATGCTGTCTTCGTGCTCTTCGGCCTGGGTGTCGCCCGCTTCCAGTGACGCATGGCCCAGGAAGGCGGCCAGCGGGGTCAGCTCGGCGTCTTCTTCGTTGTTTTCGAAGTTGCGCGCGGCGCTGACCAGTTCCTCAAGGTTTTCTACCCGAGCCTGGCCTTTTTCGCCTTTCTCTTCCTTGTGGTAGTTGATCAGCCCCGATTGCTCGATCACGGTCTGGGTCATCAGATGCAGCGGCATCTCCATGACCTTGGCCGCCAGATTTTCGATCAGCTCGACAAAACCGCCCAGTGCGCCTGCGGCACGGCCGGTCAGGCCTTTATTGGCGATCAGCTGGCGAGTGGCTTCCCACATCGACACATCGGCATGGCGTGCATGCTGACGAATCGCTTCGACGGTCTTTTCGCCAATGCCACGGGCCGGGACGTTGATCACCCGTTCCAGTGCGGCATCGTTGCCACGGCCTTCGAGCAAGCGCAGGTAGGCCATGGCGTTCTTGATTTCGGCGCGCTCGAAGAATCGCTGGCCGCCATAGATGCGATACGGAATGCGCTCGCGCAGCAAGGCTTCTTCAAGCACCCGGGATTGGGCGTTGGAGCGGTAGAGAATGGCGATCTCACTGCGCGCCAGGCCGGTCTTGAGCGCGCTTTCGATGGTTTCCACCACGTAGCGGGCTTCGTCGTGCTCATTGAACGCGGCGTAGAGATTGATCAGCTCGCCATCGCCCACATCGGTCCACAGCTCTTTGCCCATGCGGCCGCTGTTATTGATGATCAGGCCGTTTGCCGCCTTGAGGATGCTGGCGGTGGAGCGGTAGTTCTGCTCCAGACGAATCACTTCGGTGTCCGGGAAGTCCGACGAATACTGATGAATGTTCTCGATCTTCGCCCCGCGCCAGCCGTAAATCGACTGATCGTCGTCGCCGACCACCATCAGGCTGTCACCACCCTGAGCCAGCAGACGCAACCAGGCGTACTGCACGGCGTTGGTGTCCTGGAATTCGTCCACCAGCACGTGGCGGAAGCGGCGCTGATAGTGGGCGAGCAAGCCAGGATTATCGCGCCACAGGTCCAGAGCACGCAGCAGCAGCTCGGAGAAGTCGATGACGCCTGCGCGCTGGCAGGCCACTTCATAGGCTTCGTAGATAGACTTCATGGTGGTCAGGAACAGGTCGCCGCTGGCCTGAATATGTTTGGGGCGCAGGCCTTCGTCTTTCTGGCCATTGATGAACCACTGAGCCTGCTTGACCGGCCAGCGCTGCTCATCCAGGCCCAGCTCGCGGATCACCCGTTTGACCAGGCGTGCCTGATCATCGCTGTCCAGGATCTGGAACGTCTGCGAAAGGCCGGCTTCCTGCCAGTGCGCCCGCAACAGGCGGTGCGCCAGGCCGTGGAAGGTGCCAACCCACATGCCGGCCGGGTTGATACCCATCAGCTGTTCGATCCGGTGGCGCATTTCTGCCGCCGCCTTGTTGGTGAACGTCACCGACAGGATCGAATGCGGCGAGGCTTGCTCGACCTGGATCAACCAGGCGATGCGATGCACCAGCACACGGGTTTTGCCGGAACCAGCGCCGGCCAGGACCAACTGACGACCCACGGAGGCAGCTACGGCCTGACGTTGGGCATCGTTGAGGGAATTAAGCAGAAGGGAGAGATCATCGCGCATCGACGCATTCTAGGGTGCCCAGCGTAACCGGGCAAACCATGCTTTGATCGGCGCGACAAAAGTGCAGGTTGTTGGCCTGCTCTCAGAGGATTTGCAATTTATTGCGGGAGCGAATTCATTCGCGAAGAGGCCAGTCAACTCAACGCAATTTCTGTGACAGGAATATTGCCTTCGCGAATGAATTCGCTCCCACAGGTTTGAGCCCGCCAAATCTATTGGATTTAGTGACGCAAGGCAGTTTGGTCTACCGCATGGCTTGTGTATGCTCCGGGGCACGCTTTGAGCCTCACTATTATAAGAATCCGCCATGCCTTCCAGTTTCCGTGCTCCGCGCGCTTTCGGCGTGAACCGGCACTCCATTCGTCAGCAATATGCAGGCCCGTTAGCGGTCGAGCGTACGCGCCTGCTTTATCAGGGCTCGTTGCTGCCCACCTTGTTGATGTTCATCAACGGGGCGGTCTGTGCGTTTTTGCTGTGGAGTCCTGAGCGTTACTTGCTGGTCAGCATTTGGCTGGGCTGGTTGTCGGCGTTGGTGAGCCTTCGCGTTATCCAGGTCGCTGCTTTTCGCAGTGCCAGCGCCGAACGTCGTGCCGAGCCGATCTGGGGGCGGATGTTTCTGCTCGGCGCCGCTGTCAGCGGCCTGACCTTGGCCAGCGCTGCGCTGGTACTGGTGCCGGTGGAGAACTTTCAGCAACAAGCCTGGGTATTTGGCCTGATTGGCGCCGCGACGCTGTCAGCCAGCATTGCCTACGCCGCCAGCATCCCGGCCTTTCTGACTTTTACCTTGCCCTGTCTGCTGCCGCCGATTGCCTATTTATTCTGGGGCGGCGACATTCCGCTGCGTGGCTGGGGCTGGCTGGGGCTGATCCTGCTGATCGCCCTGATTGTGGTGGCCTGGCAGGTCAATCGCCTGATTCAGCGCGGGCTGATCCGACGCTTCCAGAATCAGGCCCTGATCGACGAATTGCAGCAGGCACAAATCACCAGCGCCCAGCTCAATGAAGAGCTGGCTCGGGAAGTCGATCAACGTCGCACCGCAGAGCTGGATCTGCGCCAGGCTCAGGCCGAACTGGAAGTGCGTGTCGCGTTGCGCACCAGTGAGCTCGAAGAGGCCAATCTCGCCCTCAGCAAAAGCCCGCCCCGGTTGGCGGCCACGGTATTCGAGGCCGCTAGCGAAGGCATCGCCATTTTCGACCCGAACTACAACATCGTTGCGGTGAACCAGGCCTTCAGTCGGGTGACCGGTTATGAACAGCAGGACCTGGTCGGACGCAAAGTGACCGAAATCGCGAGCAGCCGCGATGCTCGCCGACATTTCCAGGCGATTCATCAGTCTCTTGAGCAAACGGGCAGCTGGCAGGGTGAACTGGTTGAAACACGCAAGAATGGCGAGCTGTATCCACAGTGGCTGCAGCTGAGCGTCGTGCGCGATACGGCAGGCGAAATGAGCCATATTGTCGGCTTCTTCGCCGATCTGTCGGCGCGGCGTGAATCCGAAGAGCGGATGCGCTACCTGACCCATTTCGATGAGCTGACAGGCCTGGCCAACCGCTCGCTGTTCAAGGAACGTCTGCGCGAAGCCAATCAGAGGGTACGCCAGGGCGGCAGAAGCCTCGCTTTGCTGCATATCAATCTGGACCGCTTCAAGCTGTTAAACGACAGCCTGGGCCATGAAGTCGCTGACCAGTTGCTCAAGCAGGTCTCGCGTCGCCTGAGCAGCACGCTGCCGGAAGCCGACACCATCGCCCGATTATCCGGGGATGAGTTCGCGGTGCTGTTTGATGCTTATGGCAACCTGTCCAGCCTCACCCGGGTGACCAGTCGGCTGCTGGCCAGACTGCGCACGCCTATTTCCGTCGCAGGGCATGAGCTGGTGGTCAGTGCATCGGTGGGCATCAGCCTGTTGCCAGACTCCGCGCGGGAAATATCCGCGCTGGTCAGCCAGGCCAACATCGCCATGCAGCACGCCAAGCATCTGGGCGGCAATAACTTCCAGTTTTTCACTGAAAGCCTGCAGGCCAGCACGCTTGAGCGTTTGCAGCTGGAAATCCAGCTGCGCAAAGCCATCGAAGACAACCAGCTGGAAGTCTTCTACCAACCCAAGCTCAGCCTGGAAACCGGGCGCCTCGATGCTGCCGAAGCGTTAGTGCGCTGGCGTCATCCCGAGCGCGGCATGGTGCCACCGGGGGACTTCATCGGGCTGGCCGAAGAGACGGGCCTGATCGGTTCCATTGGTGAGATCGTCCTGCGTGAAGCCTGTCGACAAGCCTGCCAATGGCAGCAACAGGGCCTTGCGCCGCTTCGGGTGTCGGTCAACCTGTCGGTGCATCAACTGCGTCAGGGCAAGCTGGTCAGTCTGGTGCGCCAGGTACTGGAAGAGTCCGGCCTGTCTCCTCACCTGCTGGAGCTAGAACTCACCGAAAGTCAGTTGCTCGACAGCGTGGAACACATCATCAGCACCTTCCAGCAGTTGCGAGAGCTGGGTGTGAAGCTGGCCATCGACGACTTCGGAACCGGCTATTCTTCCTTGAGTTACCTCAAGCGCTTCCCGGTGGATTACGTGAAGATCGATCAGGCGTTCATTCGTGGTCTGGGCGAAGGCACCGAAGACGAGGCCATCACCCATGCAATCATCGCCATGGCCCACAGCCTGGGCCTGAAAGTGGTGGCCGAGGGGGTTGAGAACCAGGTGCAGCTGGATTTCCTGAGGGCCAGTGGCTGTGATGAGGTGCAGGGGTATTTGATCAGTCGGCCGTTGGAGGCGGGGGCGTTGGCTGCTTTGCTCACGCAAGATGGCATCGGTACGTAAAGTGAAATACTTTTCTGTAGGAGCTGCCGAAGGCTGCGAACAACGGTGTATCAGATACAACGCCTTCGCAGCCTTCGGCAGCCCCTACGGATTGCGATTCAGACAGTTATTCGTATTTGATGAGAAAGGGCTGTTGAAGGCGATGTAGGAATATTCCCACGTTGACTCTGAATTTGGCCTTCAATTGCCGGTGTAAGAATGTCCGAGGCGCGTTTAACTGGGCGTCCAGCAGGTCATGTAGTATAACTACAAAAAAGCTACATCCCGTCCCACGCACCTTTGTCGAGTCCATCCTTTGAATCTGCTGCAGCACATCGCCCAGTCACGCCATCTGTTACGCAAGTCGGAACTCAAAGTCGCCGACCACGTGCTGCTTGACCCTGCGGCTGTGATGCACAGTTCCATGGCCGATCTGGCGCACAACGTCGGGATCAGTGAACCCACCATCGTGCGTTTCTGCCGCGCCATTGGCTGTACCGGGTTTCAGGACCTGAAGCTCAAACTCGCGCAGAGCCTCGCAGCTGGGGCCAGTTTCGGGCAGTTCGCGATTCACGAAGACGACTCGGTGGCGGACTACAGCCTGAAGATCTTCGACACCACCTTGCACACGCTGATGGAAGTGCGCGAGAACCTCGATCCTCATGCGTTGCAGCTGGCCGTGACCGCCATGGCGTCGGCCAAGCGGGTCGAGTTTTATGGCTTTGGTGCTTCGGGCGCTGTTGCGGCGGACGCCCAGCACAAGTTCTTCCGGTTGCTGCTTAGCGCAGCGGCGTACTCGGACCCACACATGCAGGCCATGTCAGCGGTGACCCTGGTCCCTTCCGACGTTGCCGTGTGTATTTCCCAATCCGGGCGTTCGAAGGATTTGCTGATTACCGCCAATCTGGTCCGCGAGACCGGCGCGACACTCATTACCTTGTGCCCAAGCCAGACGCCGCTGGCCGAGTTGTCGTCCGTGAATCTGGCGATCGATGTGCATGAAGACACGGAAATCTACACCCCGCTGACTTCCCGCATCGCGCATCTGGTGGTCATTGATGTACTGGCAATGGGCGTCGCCATGGCGCGTGGTCCGAGCCTGGTCAACCACCTGAAAAGCGTAAAGCGCAGCCTGCGCGGCCTTCGGCTCTCGCCCAAGTCGATCAAATCCCACGAGGATTGATGATCTAATCTCCAGCGCAAAGACTCCCGTCAGCTTCCGCATGGGTTGCTGGCGAGAGTTGCCGATCTAAAGGCTATCGGGCTTTTATCAGTTCAGAATCTCAACGTTTGCGATGCGGGTCAGCTCTTTGCCATCGTGGTAGATGGAGATGAAAGGTACATCGTAGGTGCTTGGCTGAGAGAACGAGATCGCTTTTTCGGTCAGAACAGTCAGGCCAATACCTTCGCTTTCAACTTGCAGATCCAGCCGCAGGCCCAGGGATTTGTCCTGAGCGGTGGATACGACCAGAGTGGCCTCGGTGTTGCTGTTTGGTACGGTAACAGTGCCGGAAACCAACAGCGTTGGACCCGACAGGCCTGGCATTTTGTTGATGCGGGCGTACCAGTCTTTGTTTTGAATGTCCATTGTTTAGCTCCATGCTAATAAATAGTTAGATAGTGTTTTTGCGTCCTGCAGGGCAACTATCTCAAGGGCTCGCCCCTCGAATGCGGTATATATTTATAGCGTTGCTACGGGGTATTTCGATGGCTGAGCCATGACAGATTCACCAATTTGTCACGCACTCGCCGCCTTACCGTCACGACCTATGGGCATCCTGATACTCCCGCAACGCACTTGGGAGACAGGATATGCCTCGGCACTACGATGACTCGCAACAGAGCAGCACTGTAAAAACCCGCCGCCAGCAGGAAGACCAGCGTCGCATGGCGTTTCGTCGGGCGATTGAAAGCTATTCGGAGGAGCGTCGGCTCAATCAAGAGTTGTGTGATTACGACGATGGCCTGTCGGCACAGCTCTGGCAGGCAGCTAACCCTTCAGCGGTCGACCGTCGAAGCGCTCAACCAGCTGGCTGATCTGTGCCCGTTCGGTGCGGATGAATGCCAGAAATGCATGAGCCACCGGTGACAGTCTCCGGTCTTTGGCCTGCACCACGCACCAACTGCGATACAGCGGCAGCTCCGCCACTGGCAACTCCTTGAGCTGCCCAGTGGCGAGTTCCAGACTGACCGCGTGGCGGGTCAGCATCGCAATCCCCAGCCCGGCGAGCACGCTTTCTCGTTGAGCTTCATGCGCTGCCACTTCCAGCGTGGTGGTGAAATGCACGCGCTTGTCCTTGAAGTACTCCTCACACGCCTTGCGCGTCCCCGAGCCGTTTTCCCTGATCAGCAGTGGATAAGGTTCCAGGTCCTTGAGGCTCAGCGCGCGCCCATCGCACAGCGGATGGTCGGGCGGAGCCACCGCTACAATCGGGTTATTGAGAAACGGCAGAAATTCCAGGCCCATGTCCTGAGGCACCATGGACATCACCACCAGATCGTCGCGGTTGTCCGAAAGCCTTCTGATGATCTGTGCGCGATTGGCCACGGTCAGGCTGAGGATCACCTCCGGATACTTGCGTCTGAACGCGGCGAAAAGATGCGGGATGAAATATTTGCAGCTGGACTCGACCGCCAGCTTGAGCTGACCTTGCAGCGAACCTTGCATGTCGGTGAGCTGCATATCGAGGTTTTCCAGTCGCCCGAAAATATCCCGGCTGGCCGATTGCAGGGCCTCGGCGGCTTCGGTCAGGTACAGCTTTTTGCCGATGTATTCGAACAGCGGTTGGCCAACCAGCTCTTCCAGCTGACGAATCTGCAGGCTGACAGCCGGTTGTGTAAGCGCCATTTCCTCAGCGGCGCGGCTGTAGGACCGCAGATCACAGACTTCGTTGAAGATTCGTAGCTGACGCAATGTCATACGCATCAATGACTTACGCAATGGTTAGCACCTGCGGCCAGTGGCTGAAGGTCCAACTATAAGTCTTTACTTATACACATCCCAATTTTTACTCATTTTTGTTAATCCCTGATCCGGCATAGGGTGTGTGTGCGGCAATAAACCACATGTGCTGTTACAAAAAGCCCGGTTTGCCAACCGCCTGTTCAACGGTCGAGGAAATACTCGTGATAACAAAAATCCTGATCGCCAACCGCGGTGAAATTGCTGTCCGAATCGTGCGCGCTTGCGCCGAGATGGGCATTCGCTCGGTCGCGGTCTTTTCCGACGCCGACCGCCACGCGTTGCATGTAAAGCGTGCCGATGAGGCCCACAGCATTGGGGCTGAGCCCCTTGCGGGTTACCTGAACCCGCGCAAGCTGGTCAATCTGGCTGTGGAAACGGGCTGCGATGCATTGCATCCCGGCTACGGTTTCCTTTCCGAGAATGCCGAACTGGCCGACATCTGCGCCGAACGTGGCATTAAATTCATTGGTCCGTCTGCCGAAGTCATTCGCCGGATGGGTGACAAGACCGAAGCCCGCCGTAGCATGATCAAGGCGGGTGTACCGGTGACTCCAGGTACCGAAGGCAATGTCGCGGATATCGCCGAAGCCCTGCTCGAGGGTGATCGCATTGGCTATCCGGTGATGCTCAAGGCTACTTCCGGTGGCGGCGGGCGGGGTATCCGTCGCTGCAACAGCCGTGAAGAGCTGGAGCAGGCGTTCCCTCGGGTCATCTCCGAAGCCACCAAGGCCTTTGGTTCGGCCGAAGTGTTCCTGGAAAAGTGCATCGTCAATCCCAAGCACATCGAAGCGCAGATCCTCGGCGACAGCTTTGGCAACGTCGTGCATTTGTTCGAGCGCGATTGCTCGATCCAGCGTCGTAACCAGAAGCTCATCGAAATCGCCCCGAGCCCGCAACTGACCCCGGAACAACGCGCCTATATCGGTGACTTGTCGGTGCGCGCCGCCAAGGCCGTCGGTTACGAGAACGCAGGCACCGTGGAGTTCCTGCTCGCCGAGGGCGAGGTGTACTTCATGGAGATGAACACCCGGGTGCAGGTGGAACACACCATCACCGAAGAAATCACCGGCATCGATATCGTTCGCGAACAGATTCGCATCGCCTCGGGCTTGCCGCTTTCCATCAAGCAGGAAGACATCATCCACCGCGGTTTTGCCCTGCAGTTCCGGATCAACGCCGAAGATCCGAAAAACAACTTTCTGCCCAGTTTCGGCAAGATCACCCGTTACTACGCGCCCGGCGGTCCTGGTGTGCGTACCGACACGGCGATCTACACCGGCTACACCATTCCGCCGTACTACGACTCCATGTGCCTGAAGCTGATTGTCTGGGCGCTGACCTGGGAGGAGGCGATGGACCGCGGTTTGCGCGCGCTGGATGACATGCGTCTGCAAGGAGTGAAAACCACCGCGGCGTATTACCAGGAAATCCTGCGTAACCCGGAATTCCGTAGTGGTCAGTTCAATACCAGCTTCGTCGAAAGTCATCCTGAACTGACCAACTACTCGATCAAGCGCAAACCCGAAGAGCTGGCCCTGGCCATCGCTGCCGCCATCGCCGCGCACGCAGGCTTATAGATAAGCAGCGGCAAGCCTCAAGCGGCAAGCTTCAAGCAAAAGCAGATCTGCTTTTACTTGCGGCTTGTAGCTTGAAGCTTGTCGCTATGAGGAGATCCAAATGTCCAAGAAGATCTTTGTAACAGACACCATCCTGCGTGATGCCCACCAGTCGCTGCTGGCCACCCGCATGCGCACCGAAGACATGCTGCCGATCTGCGACAAGCTAGACAAAGTCGGTTACTGGTCGCTGGAATGCTGGGGCGGCGCGACGTTCGATGCCTGTGTGCGTTTTCTGAAAGAAGACCCGTGGGAGCGCCTGCGCCAGTTGCGTGCCGCTTTGCCCAACACCCGCCTGCAAATGCTGCTACGGGGTCAGAACCTGCTGGGCTATCGACATTACAGCGATGACGTGGTCAAAGCCTTCGTCGCCAAAGCTGCCGCCAACGGCATCGATGTGTTCCGCATCTTCGACGCCATGAATGACGTGCGTAACCTGCGCGTGGCCATCGAAGCCGTGAAGGAATCGGGCAAGCATGCTCAGGGGACCATCGCCTACACCACCAGCCCGGTGCACACCATTGCCGCGTTCGTGGAGCAGGCCAAACAGATGGAAGCCATGGGTTGCGACTCGGTGGCGATCAAGGACATGGCTGGCTTGCTGACGCCATACGCCACCGGCGAATTGGTCAAGGCGCTGAAAGCCGAGCAATCGCTGCCGGTGTTTATCCACTCCCACGATACGGCTGGCCTGGCTGCCATGTGCCAGCTCAAAGCTATCGAAAACGGTGCTGATCACATCGACACCGCGATCTCCAGCTTCGCCTGGGGCACCAGCCATCCAGGCACTGAATCAATGGTTGCCGCCCTTAAAGGCAGCGAATTCGATACCGGCCTGAACCTGGAGCTGTTGCAGGAAATCGGCTTGTACTTCTACGCCGTGCGTAAGAAATATCACCAGTTTGAGAGCGAATTCACCGCTGTTGATACCCGCGTGCAGGTTAACCAAGTGCCGGGCGGGATGATTTCCAACCTCGCCAACCAGCTCAAGGAACAGGGCGCGCTCAACCGTATGGGCGAGGTGTTGGCCGAGATCCCCCGGGTTCGCAAGGATCTGGGCTATCCGCCGCTGGTCACGCCTACTTCGCAGATCGTCGGTACTCAAGCGTTTTTCAACGTGCTGGCGGGCGAGCGCTACAAGACCATTACCAACGAAGTAAAACTGTACCTGCAAGGCGGCTACGGCAAGGCGCCGGGGCAGGTGGATGAAAAGTTGCGTCGTCAGGCGATTGGTAATGAAGACCTGATCGATGTGCGTCCTGCCGATCTGCTCAAGCCGGAAATGAACAAGCTGCGCGATGACATCGGTGCGCTGGCGACTTCTGAAGAAGACGTGCTGACTTACGCCATGTTCCCGGACATTGGTCGCAAATTTCTCGAAGAGCGCGCTGCGGGCACCCTCAAACCGGAAGTGCTGTTGCCGATCCCGGAGGCGGGCGGCGTGAGCAAGCCAGGCGGTGAAGGTGTGCCGACCGAGTTCGTGATTGACGTCCACGGCGAAAGCTACCGGGTCGACATCACCGGAGTGGGCGTCAAGGCCGAAGGCAAGCGCCACTTTTACCTGTCCATCGATGGCATGCCGGAAGAGGTGGTTTTCGAACCGCTCAATGAATTTGTCAGTGGCGGGGCGAGCAAACGTACCCAGGCCAGCGCCCCCGGCCACGTTAGCACCAGCATGCCGGGCAATATCGTCGACGTACTGGTCAAGGAAGGCGACATGGTCAAGGCCGGCCAGGCGGTGCTGATCACCGAGGCGATGAAAATGGAAACCGAAGTTCAGGCGGCAATCGCAGGCAAGGTGGTCGCCATTCACGTCGCCAAGGGGGATCGGGTCAATCCGGGCGAGATCCTGGTTGAGATCGAGGGTTGAAACAGATTCACGCGTGATCTGAAGGAGCTGCCGAAGACTGCGAAAGCGGCGTATCTGATACACCGTCTTCGCAGCCTGCGGCAGCTCCTACAGGGTTACCGCTTTACGATTTCCTCAGGGGAGCACTCGTGGCTCCCCTTTTTTTTCGGTCTGATTGTGCCCATCTGCAACCTAATGCAGATAAGGTGGGTGCAAACACATATATCTGCATTTAAATGCATTTACACTGATGGGATATTCACCAAAAGTGCACTATAGTGCAGACGAGCGCATAAATACCCTCACCTAAGTGCACTATATGGCAGGTCTCTCATGTACAGCCTAACCCTTCAGGTCTATCGGGCAGGACTTTGGCGAGATGCCATGACCTTAACGTTCGACAAACCCGAAGACGGGTTTCTCGGCCCATGCCATTTCGCCTACAAAGCCAGCTACGTGGTGGACGCCCATTCGGATGCGCATGACCAAAGCGTCAGTGCCCGCCTGCCAGTGGATTTTGAAACGTACTCGTTGCGCCAAGCCCCGGCATTCCTGCATGACATCGCCCCCGCCGGGGCGGCCAAGCGTTTTCTCATTGCCCAGATCGGGCAACAAAAGCCGGAAGGTTTAAGCGACGATTTATACCTGCTGGGGCGCAGCACGCCTGCTCCAATCGGGAACCTGCGGGTCAAGGACTCGATCAACGCGCTGGACGAAGGCACTCCTATGGGGTTCACACGCACGGACGTCGTCACCCGAGATCAGCAGTTTCTTGAGTACGCCTACGAGCAGGGTGCTGCCATTGGTGGCGCAACCGGTGCGGGTGGGGAAGCGCCCAAGTTGTTGATGACCAAAGGGGAGGACGGCCTGCTTTACCCGGATGCTGTATTGGCTGATGAACAGGCGAGGGAGCACTGGTTCATCAAGTTCGCCCGTAACCAGGCCGTAAGCAATGACCAAGACATTCTGCGCAGTGAATACCTCTACTACAAAGCACTGCAGCAGCTTGGCATCGAAACAGTCGCCACCCAAGACATGGCCCTGGAGGAGGCGAACAAGCCAAGCCTGTGGATGAGGCGATTTGATCGCCTCATCACAGACGGCAGTGTTGAGCGTCTGGCGGTGGAGTCAATTTACTCGCTGGCCGGTGTGACGGTGCCGGGTAGCCGTATGGATCATTTGGAGGTCATTACGCTCTTGAGTGGACTATGGTCGCAAGCAGGGCAGCAGGCGCAGATACCTGATCTCGTCGCCGAATACCTGAGGCGTGACTTGATCAATCAAATGCTTGGCAACTCGGACAATCACGGTCGCAATACCGCAATCATTCGCAGTCCCGGCGGATATCGTCTGGCACCTGCCTACGATCTCGCGCCCATGGTCATGGATGCCGAAGGCGTCACCCGCACAACCAAATGGTCGAAAACCATCGAGCGGGCGGGTGTCGTCAATTGGCGTGCAGCGTGTGAGGCGCTGGTGGGTATCGTCGATCCGCAGCAGGCTTTTGAGCGCTTGCGGCAGGACGCTCAGCCGTTGAGGGCATTGCCGGACATTTTGCGCGACAGCGGTTTGCCAGAGGCGACCTTCAACCATCCCGCCATTGCCTTGGGCAAGCTGGATCAACGGCTGACGGCCTGGGGACTGCAATGACGCTGTCCATTGATGCGCGGATGCTGCTGATTGAAAGCGTTCAGCAAGGTATTGCCGACGGTACGCTGCAGATGGGGGAGGCCGTCAAACGTCTGAGGGTGGAAGGGGCGCGGATGCATCAGAGCCAGTACGCCCGAATGTGCAAGATATCGGTACGCACCTTGATCCAGATCGAACAGGGTGAGGGCAACCCGACGCTCAAATCCTTGAATGCGGTGTTTGGGCCGTTTGGACTGCAGATGGGGGTGGTGAGGCGTCATCGGCAAATCAGCTGATGCCCCCTCACCACGGCATTGAGTCGCCGGGTTATGGCTTTTTGCTACGCTGTTGAATCGCCTCAGCCACTTGCTTGAAGGTAATACTTTTCGTCGCGATTTTCTGCATGCCATCTTCTGGCATGTAGCCGAACTTCACGTATAGCACCTCTCCTTTTATTTTTTCGGAATCGCTCAGAGCCTGGATTGAACTCAATACACTTTTCAGGTCAATTGCGCTAATAGGCAACGCCGCCCAGGACGGGACATTGACCAGCCCGGTAAAGAATTTTATGACGCTGACTAGTGTATCGCCGATTGGAAACACACCAGTGAATTGCTTCTTTGGCTTGTACGGCGCGATGCCCATGTAGATGTCGGGCAATTCCTTGATCCTGTTTTCGATGCCCCGTTGTTGATGAGTCAGGAGAAACTCGAGAACTTGCATCGCGGTACCGACTATGACGAGCGACCGAGCAGCAATAACTGTCTCATCGAAGAGGTATCTGGAAGGGGATGACGATGAAACCGTGGCCGGATGCCGGCCCTCCTCAGCGACAATAACGCTGCCATATTTTCCGTTATGTAGCACAGGCGAAACTACCCGCCATGGGTTCGTGGGCAATTTGCTGGCGGTAACAGATGCATCCTGCACCGAGGTATTGATAGGGGTATTCATTTTCACAACATCCTTGTTGTTTATTGGGGTAATGAGCACATGCCTGATCGGCATAAGCAAAACCATAGCGCGTAATCGGGCCAATATTAACTATCTGATATGTGACGGGTTATTTAATTATTCTTCAGGGAAGCTTGAGCACCGCGAAGATGCGATTGCGGTGTGTCATGCACACCGCGGTTCGCAGCCTTCGGCAGCGCCTACAGATTCCGAAATGCCTCTAGCCCCTTGATCTGCTGCCCGTCCTGGAAGTTATCCACTGCCAGCCATCCTTCGAAGGAACGCTGCAGCGCTGGCCATTCGCTGTCGATGATCGAATACCAGGCGGTCGTCCGGTTCAGGCCTTTGACGACCATGTGCTGGCGGAACGCGCCTTCATAAGTGAAGCCAAAGCGGTCGGCGGCACGCTTGGAGCGGGCGTTGTCGGCGTTGCATTTCCACTCCAGGCGGCGATTGCCCAGCGCGAAGGATTCCCTGGCCAACAGGTAGATGGCCTCGGTGCCTTTGGGGGTGCGCTGCATGGACGCGCCGAAGGTCACGTGGCCGATCTCGATTCGGCCATGTGCCGGCACGATAGACATCAGGCTCAGGCAGCCATCGACTGCGCCTGTTGCCTGATCGACCACGGCATAGAACCAAGGGTCGGTATCTGCGGCATGGCGGGTCAGCCAGGCGTCGAAGTCCTTACGCTCGGTAAACGGCCCGTATGGCAGGTAGTCCCACAACTTGGGATCAGAGTTGGGGCCTTCCAATGCAGCCCACAATCCGTCGCCATGGCTGGCGACGTTGAGTTTTTCCAGGCGAATGAAGCGGCCTTGGAGGGTATGTGTATCTGCAAGCCTGGCTGGCTGCCAATCAGGTACTGGAGTCGACATGGGCACCGTTCCTAAATCATTTTGCGAAATTGAATGTAACCCGGCCGCTCGGCGATGCGCTCATAAAGCTGGATCGCCGTGGCATTGGATTCGTGGGTCAGCCAGTGGACTTTGTCGCAGTCATTGGCCTTGGCGGTGGTGTAGACGTGCTCGATCAACAGCCGCCCGACGCCGGTGCCACGCTGGTCCGGGGCGACCAGCAAGTCCTGCAGATAGCAGGCGTTGGCGATGCTCCAGTTCGAGCGATGGTAAATGAAATGGACCATGCCGACCGCCTTTCCATCCTGCCAGGCCAGCGCAGCGTTGGTGGGTTCGGCCGGATCAAGAAAACGCTGCCAGGTGCTGGCACTGACCGTGTCAGGCAGTTGGGTTTTGTAGAAAGTCAGGTAAGCCTGCCACAGCGGTAGCCATGCGGCGTGATCCTGTTGGGTGACGGGGCGAATCTGGATAGCGGTCACAGTGTTCTCCTGTCTTACACGTATGAAATATCTTTGAAAAAACACCGGCCCTGTAGGAGCTGCCGAAGGCTGCGAACAGCGGTGTGTCAGATAAAACCTTGTTCGCAGCCTTCGGCAGCTCCTACAGGATCGTGCGTTCAATCCATCAACTGTGCCAGCTCCCGATCTTTTGCGTCGCCGCTGGCTGAAAGCCCCTCACGCACGCCGTTGATGTCTTCGGCGGAGCGGTTCTGGCTCAGCTTGCGCTTGCCTTCAAGGCGCCCGATGGGCAGGGCGAAACCGACGATGGCGCCGAGCATCTTGTCGATATAATCGGCGGGCGCATCGGCGACTGCCCAGGGGGCGGCTCGGCCAGCTTCGTGTTTGTCGGTCAGGCCGGTGACCACTTCAAGTAATCGCGGCGCATCGCTGAACACTTCTGCAACGCCATAAGCGTGAACCGCAACGTAATTCCAGGTTGGCACCACTTTGCCGTGCTCGGCTTTGGCCGGGTAAAACGCCGGGCTGACGTACGCATCGGCACCAGGGAATATCACCATCGCCTCAGCACCGTTTTGCAGGGCCCGCCACTGTGGATTCGCTCGGGCCAGGTGGCCAAATAGCGTGCCGTTCAAGCCTTGCTCGCTGCTTAGCAACAACGGCAGGTGACTGGCTTGCAGGCCATTTTCATCATGAGTGACCAGAATCGCCAAGCGGGTATCGGCCATCAGCTGATGCAGCCTCGCGGTATCGTCTTCTTTGAACGCTGCTGGGTTGTACATGAAGTTCTCCTTGGCGATGGGATCAATCCTAGGCAGGCTATTGGTTTGTTGTAAGAACCATTTATGGTCAATTTCATAGGGCCAATTTATGTCTGCGCCACCCTCATTCCCGTTCAACCTGGCAGGCATCGAGCTGGATCGCCGTCAAGGGTTGAGCCGCCAGCTGTATCAAGCCCTGCGGGTGCGGATCCTCGACGGGCGCCTTTGCAGCGGTACGCGATTGCCTGCCAGCCGGGATCTGGCCGTCTCGTTGGGCATTTCCCGCAACAGCGTGATGCGAGCCTACGACCAGCTTTACGCGGAGGGCTTCACCGAGGGCCGTACCGGTGATGGCACCTACGTCGCCAGGCTCGCTGCGTCGGTTGTCGCGCCGAAAAAAATATCCACAAAAGTGTCCACAGGGTTACCAACAGGCTTACCCACAGGTTTATCCACAGATCTACCGAAATCCAGTGAACCTGCGCCTTCGGAAGTTATCCACAGTCGGGCGATCGCGCTGCTCAATCAGCACCATCTGAACCCCCCTTCAGTGAATGCGCCGCGGGCGTTTCGAGTGGGCGTGCCGGCCTTCGATTTATTCCCGTTTGATGTGTGGGGCAAGCTTTATGCGGGTTTTTGGCGTAAGCCGGACCTGGCAGTGCTGGGTTACGGAGAGGCGGCGGGTTATCGACGACTGCGTGAACTGATTGCGATCTACCTGCGCTCCTCCAGAGGGTTGCAGTGCAGCGTTGAGCAAATAGTAATCACCAGCGGCGCACAGCAGGCGATCAGCCTTTGTGCACAGCTGCTGCTGGAGCCAGGCGATGGTGTAGCGATTGAAAATCCCGGCTATCGGGCCGCTGGTCATGCGTTTGCCGTCGCCGGTGCCAGGTTGCAGGGGATTGCGGTAGACGAGGAGGGCATGCAAGTGGCGCAGGTTGAGCAGAGCAACTGCAAACTGGCCTACGTCACGCCATCGCACCAGTACCCGACCGGGGTGGTCATGAGCCTGGCGCGGCGTCTGGAATTACTCGCCTGGGCGCGCAAGACCCGAGGCTGGATCGTCGAAGACGACTATGACGGCGAGTACCGCTACAGCGGCGCCCCTCTGGCACCACTGGCGGCGCTGGATCAGGCGGGGCGGGTGTTGTACGTCGGAACCTTCGGCAAGATTGCCTATCCGGGGTTGCGTCTGGGCTACCTGGTCCTGCCGGTCGAGTTGGTCGAGCCGTTCAGCCAGCGTCGCGCCGTGGACATGCGCCATTCGGAGATCAGCACGCAGGCGGTGATGGCTGAGTTCATTGCTGCCGGGCATTTCCAGCGCCATATCCGGCGCATGCGCCGCGCTGCCCTGAGCCGTCGCAACGCCTTGCTGAGTGGTTGGCCTGAGGACATTCTTGGCTGCGCAGCCATGCCCAAGGTGGTTGCCGGGCTGCACGTGGCGGTGAAAGTCGACAGCCTTGCCAGAGAAAAAGAGCTGGTCGATAAGGCCGAAAGCGTCGGCGTCGAAATCACTGCGCTGAGCAGCTATTGGCTGCCCGAATCCAGTGAGCCAGCAGATGAGCGGGCAGGGCTGGTGCTGGGTTTTGCGGCGGTGCCGGAGGTTGACATCGTCGCGGCGCTGGAAAGGTTGAAGACAGTTTGGCGGGAGTGACGGGCAAAGCACTGACCCTTGGGACGTGGGACCGGCTTCAGCCGGGAAAGCGGCATTTCAGACGATAAATATGGAGTGAATGTAATTGCCTCTTCCCGGCTAAAGCCGGTCCCACGTCGTCAACTCCGCTTGCGGGCATTGCGTTCCTCCAGACACCTGTAGGAGCTGCCGAAGGCTGCGAAAGCAATATGCCAGACACACCCCGATTCGCAGCCTTCGGCAGCTCCTACACGCGATATACTCGCCACCATTCCCCTTTCAACCGAGACCTCCCATGAGTACTTCTCTAGCTGCGGCGCCGGCTCGCAAGCCCGGTGCGCCACTGATTGCGGCCTTTATTCTGTTGTTTATCGCCATGTTCCTGCTCAGCAGCGTGGGTGTGCGTCAGGTGTTGTTGCTGGTCGTCGGCGCTGCGCTGGGTTTGACTCTCTATCACGCTGCGTTCGGCTTCACGTCGGCCTGGCGGGTGTTCATTCGTGAGCGTCGTGGCACGGGTCTGCGGGCGCAGATGGTCATGCTGGCCATTGCCGTGGTGCTGTTCTTCCCGGCGTTGGGCGCAGGCACGCTGTTTGGCCAGCCGGTCAATGGTCTGGTCGCGCCAGCCGGGGTTAGCGTGGTGTTCGGTGCGTTCATCTTCGGCATCGGTATGCAACTGGGCGGCGGTTGTGCGTCGGGTACCTTGTTCACGGCGGGTGGCGGTAACGCGCGGATGCTGGTGACCCTGCTGTTCTTCATCCTCGGTTCGCTGATCGCCACCCATCACGTGGACTGGTGGTTCGCGCTGCCGTCGTTCCCGGCCACCTCCATCGTCAAAAGCTTCGGTGTGCTCCCGGCGCTGATCCTCAGCCTGGCCGTATTCGCCGTGATCGCGTTCGTCACGGTGCGCCTGGAAAAACGCCGCCATGGTCAACTGGAAGCCGCAGTGACCAGCGAGCACGTGGGGCTGCGTCGTTTCCTGCGTGGCCCATGGCCGCTGGTGTGGGGGGCGATCGGTCTGGCGTTGCTCAACTACGCGACCCTGGCTTTGGCGGGTCGCCCATGGGGCATCACGTCGGCGTTCGCCTTGTGGGGCGCCAAGGTGGCGGGCTCACTGGGGGTGGATGTTGGCAGCTGGGCGTTCTGGCAGATGCCAGCGAATGCCAAGGCATTGGCGGCTCCGGTGTGGGAAGACATCACCAGCGTGATGGACATCGGCATCATGCTTGGTGCGCTCTTGGCCGCAGGGCTTGCAGGACGTTTCGCGCCCAACCTGAACATCCCGGCGCGTTCCATTGTGGCGGCGGTGATCGGTGGTTTGCTGCTGGGCTATGGCTCGCGTCTGGCCTACGGCTGCAACATCGGCGCGTACTTCAGCGGCATCGCTTCCGGTAGCCTGCACGGCTGGTTGTGGCTGGTGGCGGCGTATGTCGGCAACGTGGTGGGCGTTAAATTCCGGCCGTTCTTCTTTGCCGGTGAGAAACCGCAGGTGGCGTTGAGCGGTTGCTGATCTGGCAAACAACCTAAAAACCCGTGGGAGCGAGCTTGCTCGCGAAGGGTCCGTTACATCTGACACATCTTCTGTGCCCGATGCATAGCCTTCGCGAGCAAGCTCGCTCCCACTGAAACACCAATCAACGTTCCATCTGCTCCTTCGCCAGCTTGACGATGTTCTCCGCCGTGAAGCCGAACTTGGCCTGTAGCTTATCGATAGGGGCGGAGGCACCAAACGTGGTCATCATGACCTTGGCGCCGGTATTGCCCACGTAGCGATCCCAGCCCAATGGCCCCGCTTGTTCCACCGCGACACGCGCAGTAACCGCCGGCGGGAACACGCTGTCGCGATACGCCTGATCCTGATCCTCGAACAACTCCCAGCTTGGCATCGACACCACTCGAGCGGCCACGCCTTGAGCCTTCAGTTGTTCAAACGCCTCTACCACCAGGCTGACTTCGCTCCCCGTCGCGACCAAAATCACCTCCGGCTCGCCGTCTTTGGCATCGGCCAGCACATAGGCGCCTTTCGTCAGGCCTTCAGCGGATGCATAGCGCGTGCGATCCAGTGTCGGCAAGGGCTGGCGAGACAGCACGATGCACGACGGTCGGCTGGTCTGCGCCAGCGCGATTTTCCATGCCTGGGCGGTTTCGTTGGCATCGCCGGGGCGCAGGGTCAATAAGCCCGGCGTGGCACGCAACTGGGTCAGTTGCTCGATCGGCTGGTGAGTCGGGCCATCTTCGCCAACGCCGATGGAATCGTGGGTGAAGACGAAAATCACCGGCAACTCCATGATCGATGCCAGGCGAATCGGCGGCTTCATGTAATCGCTGAACACCAGAAAGGTCGACGTATAAGGCCGCACGTAGGACAGCGCCATGCCGTTGGCAATCGATCCCATGGCATGTTCGCGGATACCAAAATGCAAGTTGCGCCCGCTGTAATTGTCCGCTGAAAAACTGCCTGCGCCGTCGAAGGTCAGGTTGGTCTTGGTGGAGGGCGACAAGTCCGCCGAGCCGCCCAGCAGCCAAGGGATTTTCGCCGCAAACGCGTTCAGCACCTTGCCGCCAGACGCACGGGAGGCGATGCCTTTGGCGTCTGTTTCGAATGTCTGCAGGTCGTCTTGCCACTGCTCGGGCATTTCTCCGGCACGCATGCGTTGTAACTCATCTGCCAGCTTTGGTTGCTGCGTTTCAAGCTGCTTCAGCGCAGCCTGCCAGCCTTCATAGTCGCTGGCGCTGCGCTCGACGAGGCCGTCGCGCAGCCAGGTCCGAGCGTCTTCAGGCACCAGAAAGCTTGAGTTTTCATCCCAGCCATAAGCCTTCTTGGTCAGTTTGATTTCGTCTTCACCCAATGGCTCACCGTGGGCAGCGGCGGTGTTGTGTTTATGGGGCGAGCCATAGCCGATCACGCTGTCGACCACGATCAGCGTTGGCGCGTCGTCGGTCCGTTTGAAGACTTCGAGGGCGCGAGCCAGGGCTTCGGTGTCATTGGCATCCGCCACGTGCAGGGTGTTCCAGCCGTAACCTTCGAAACGGGTCTGCACGTCTTCGCTGAACGCCAGCTCAGTGTGGCCTTCGATGCTGATGGTGTTGTTGTCGTAGATCCAGCACAGGTTGGCGAGCTTCAAGTGCCCGGCCATGGACGCCGCTTCGCTGGTCACGCCCTCCATCATGTCGCCGTCGCCACACAGCACATAGACGCTGTAGTCGAACAGGGTGCGTTCCGGCGCATTGAAGCGCTCGCCCAGCCAGCGTTCAGCCATCGCCATGCCGACGCTGTTGGCGCAGCCCTGGCCAAGCGGGCCGGTGGTGGTTTCCACACCAGTGGTCATGCGGTATTCCGGGTGGCCCGGGGTCTTGGAGTCCAGCTGGCGGAACTGCTTGATGTCTTCAAGGCTCACCGCAGGCTGGCCGGAGGGCTTGCCGTGCTCGTCGATCTCGATAACGCCCGACAGGTGCAGCAACGAATACAGCAACATCGACGCATGGCCCACCGACAGCACAAAGCGGTCACGGTTGGGCCAGTCAGGATGCTCTGGGTGGTAGCGCAGAAACTGGTTCCACAGCGTGTAGCCCACCGGCGCCAGGGCCATGGGCGTGCCGGGGTGGCCGGAGTTGGCCTTCTGCACGGCATCCATGGCCAGGGTGCGGATGGTGTTGATGCAAAGTTGGTCGCGTGCGGTGCGTTGTTCGATGGAAAGAGACGAGCCCATTGAATTAACCCTCAGTGACGTGGTGCTGAATAACGACTCAGCATCAGAGAAGAGTTGAGCACAGGCGAGGGCTGTTTGTTCCTGCTGATTTCGGGCTGTCCGATGGCCATTGCCGGCGATTTCCTGACGGCCAGCTTAATTGAACCTTAAACGGTTCAGCTTTTCTGCTTTCCTTGGCGAACCATATTCGGGAAAGGTATTCGAAGCAGGTGAGCGGCGTGCATTACGCAGTAGCCCCGAGGTCATCCCATGAAAGAAGCCATCATCCAGAAGTACCGATTTCTGATCAAAACCATTGGTTATGTGGGTTGGTCGCTGTTCTGGTTGTTGATCTGGGACATCATCGTCACGGCCGACTTCATGCTGTTCCTGGACCGCAAGATCAGCCTGCCTTCCATGCCGCTGACCTTGTTGGGTTCCGCGCTGGTGGTGCTGACCAGTTTCCGCAACTCCAGTGCCTACAACCGTTGGTGGGAAGCGCGCACGCTATGGGGCGCGCTGGTCAACAATTCCCGCAGTTTTGCCCGTCAGGTGCTGACCTTGATCGAGGACGACGGCGACATCAATCCGGCCAAAGCCATCCTTCTTAAACGACATGTGGCGTATGTGAAGTGTCTGTCGGCGCATTTGAAGGGCAAATCCTGCAGCGAAGACGTGCAGTCGATGATCACGCGCGAGGAATATTCGCGCAGGCATGACACCAACAACTTCCCCAACGACGTGCTCAATGCGTCCGCCGCCTTGCTGGCCAAGGAATACGAAGCGGGCCGCCTGGACAGCATCCGTCTGGCACGCATCGAGTCGACGCTCGTGGAAATCTCCAACTGCCAGGGCGGCATGGAGCGGATCGCCAACACGCCGCTGCCTTATCCGTACGTGGCCTTCCCGCGACTGTTCATCAGCCTGTTCTGCATCATCGTGCCTATCGGGCTGGTCGACACGCTGGGTTGGTACACGCCGCTGGCTTCGACGGTGGTGGGTTTCATGCTGCTGGCCATCGAGAAAATCGGCACCGACCTGCAAAGCCCGTTCAGCGCCAGCGAACACGAAATCCAGATGACGGCGCTGTGCGACAACATCGAGCGCAACCTTGATTCGATGCTGCGAGATGCGCGGGTGGAAAGTACCGTCTGAGCAGTGGCTAGAGTTGGAATGCTGCCCCCTGTGGGAGTACCCACGTCGTCCGGACGCCGCGCTGTCGCGCAGCAAACATAAGACCTGTGGGACGACCGGGGTCGCGCTCCACCTTGCTCGCGAAAGCAATGTCTCTGGCATGCATGTGTAGTAAGTGTTCGGGCCCCTTCGCAAGCAAGCTTGCTCCCACAGAGATCGCGTTTAGACGCAGGGACCTGATTCTTGTCCCTTAAGAAATTTTCTTCCAGAACGCATCTGCCTCGGGGTTACGGTTGCCGCGCCAGCGCACCAGAATCACTTCCAGATGATCGGATTCCATACCCGGATACAAACGCACCAACTCCCCGCGCTCGATCATCGCTGCCACCATGGTGTGCGGCATGCAGGCCACGCCATGGCCAGCGGCTGCCATGGGCTTCAGGGCTTCGGACACGGTGGCTTCGAACACCCGGCGCAAACGGTGAGGCTCGGGGTGGCGCTTGATCTGCTTGCGCGACAGGTCATGCAACTGCGCGCTGCGGGCGTAGGTCAGCCACGGGATAGGCACTTGCGGGTCGGCGCAACGAGCGGCCAGTTCAGGCGTGGCCACCCAATACAACTCGTCATGACCCAGGGACAACACCTCGAACTCGCTCTGCCGGGAGTAGGGCTCGGTCTGCGCGTCGCGATAAAACAGAATGAAGTCGCAGCGCCCGGACATCAGCGCCATGTAGTAATCGTCGGTACTGCGATAGCCCGTGTCGATGCGCGTAAACATGGGCGCTTCGACCGAGGAGAACTGGCTGATCCAGTCCGGGAAGAAGTTACAGCCCAGGGTGTGCAGTGAGGCAAAGGTCAGCGCCCGATCGATGATCTTCACGCTCTGCTCGCAATCGCGCGCCAGCCGCACCAGCTCCGACGCATTGGGTAACAGCGCTTCGCCCGCAGCGGTCAGGCGGATCGGGTTTTTGCTGCGGTCGATCAGGGTGGTGCCCAGCCGCGTTTCCAGCAACTGAATGCGGCGGCTCAGGGCTGATTGCGATGAGCCGCGCATGCTGGCCGCTGCGGTGAACTTGCCAGTGTCCGCCAGCGCCAGAAAATCCTCGTACCAATCGATATCCATGCGTTATTCCAAAATTCGATAGCCCAACCAGCATAGTGGATCAAGTGTTACTAACGCTTACGGGTTTTGTATGGCTATTGTGCAGTTAATCGCCACCTGCCGGTCTACCGTGGTTCATCAATCATTACAAGAAATGTCGTAGAAGGGGCAATGCTATGCAAAAACGGAATGGCCTTAAGACTTTCCTCACCTCCTCAATCATGCTGCTTGGTCTGGCGGGCGCCGCTGCCGCACAGGCTGGCGTCCTGGAAAAGGTCAAGGCCCACGGCTCGGTACGTTGCGGCGTGGCCAGTGACAAGCCGGGGTTTTCTGCGATTGATGACAAAGGCCAATGGACCGGCATGGACGTTGACCTCTGCCGCGCAGTAGCGGCCGCAGTGTTGGGCGATTCGACCAAGGTTGAGTACATCGCCACCACGGGCAAGAATCGCTTCACGGCGCTGGCTTCCGGCGAAATCGACGTGCTGTCTCGCGCCACCTCATGGACGGCCGACCGAATCGCCAGCCTGGGCGTGGACTTCACCACCGTCTGGTTCTACGACGGCCAGGGCTTCATGACCCACGCCAAAGACGGCATCGAGAAGCTGACGGACCTGGATGGCGCGACGTTCTGTCTGTCGCCGGGCACCACGTCCGAGCAGAACCTGGACGACTACTTCAGCCAGCGCGGCCTGACCTACAAAACCGTGATCATCGAGAAGAGCCCGGAGCTGTTCGCGGCCTTCCAGAGCGGCCGTTGCAATGCCATTTCCAACGACCTGTCGGGCCTGGCGTCGCGTCGCGCGGTCATGAACAATCCGCAGGATTACGCGCTGCTGCCTGAAATCATCTCCAAAGAGCCATTGGGTGCCTTCGTGGCTCAAGGCGACACCGTGTGGCGCAACATCGTGACCTGGACGGCCTATGCGTTGATGACCGCTGAAGAGTTCGGCATCACCTCGGCCAACGTCGACGCCATGCACGCCAAGAAAGGCGGTTCAGCGGACGTCGCTCGCTTGCTGGGCACTGACGGTTCAGTTGGCAAAGCCTTCGGCCTGGACAACGACTGGGCGTTCCGCGCCATCAAGCAGGTGGGCAACTACGCTGAAATCTACGATCGCAACCTCGGCGAAAACACCATCCTGAAATTCCCGCGTGGCCTTAACCGCACCTGGAAGGATCAGGGTCTGCTGTACGCGCCGCCCATCCGCTGATCGCGCCACACTCCAACGGAATTAACGTCATGTGGACCCAACGCTTGCAGAACGCTCGAGTGCTGAGCGTGCTGCAGCAAGGCCTGGTTCTGGCCATTGTTGCAGCTGTGTTTTACGTGCTGGCGCACAACGCCAGCCTTAATTTGAAGGCACTGAACATCGCCTCCGGCTTTGACTTCCTGTCACAGCGGGCCGGTTATGACATCAGCTTCAAACTGATCGACTTCACCCCCAACGATACCTACGGCCGTGCGTATGTGGTGGGGTTGCTCAATACGCTGCTGGTCTCGGTGATGAGTATCGTGACCGCTACTGTCGTGGGCGTGGCGTTAGGCCTGTGCAAGGTGTCCGAGAACTGGCTGATCAATCGTCTGGCCGGCGCCAGCATTGAGTTTCTGCGTAACGTGCCGCTGGTGGTGCATCTGGTCTGGTGGTACGGGCTGGCACTGGCGCTGCCGGGCGTCAAACAGGCGGTTTCATTGTTTGATATTGCGTATCTGAGCAACAGCGGCCTGATGCTGCCATGGCCTGCCAACGGATCGTTGGTGGGTTGGGGCCTGGCGTTGATGGCCCTGGGCGCATTGCTCGGCTTGATCGCCTGCCGCTTTCGCGACGCCAACTCCCAATGGCGCAGCTTCACTCCGCGCCGCTGGCCGCTGTTGTTGGCCGGTGCGCTGCTGTTGCCGCTGCTGGCGTACGCCTTGAGCGATGCGCACTGGAGTTGGGAAGTCCCGGCCGCCAAGGGCTTCGGCTTCAAGGGTGGCGTGGCGCTGGTGCCGGAGTTGCTTGCCTTGTGGCTGGCCTTGTCGTTCTACAGCGCCAGCTACATTGCCGAAATCGTGCGTGGCGCGATCCAGTCGGTGCAGCGCGGTCAGTATGAGGCGGCCAAGGCGCTGGGCTTCGAATATGGCCCGACCATGCGCCAGCTGATCGTGCCCCAGGCGATTTATCCGATGATCCCGCAGGTCACCAATACCTACCTGAACATCGTCAAGAACTCCTCTCTGGGCGTGGTCATCGGCTTCATGGAGATGGTCTCGTCCACCGGCGGCACCACCCTGAACCAGACCGGTCAGGCCATTGAGTGCATCGCGTTAGTGATGGGCACTTACTGCGTGATCAGCTTGCTGATTTCCATCGCGATGAACATCTACAACCATCGCATCAGCCAGCGAGGCCATTGACGGTGAACATGATCAATCAACCCACCGCCGAGCGCCTGCCGCCGAGCAAGCCGTTGCCGGTACAGATACGCGAGTGGACCCGCCAGCACCTGTTCCCCAGTGTCGGTCACGGTCTGCTGACCCTCGTCGTGCTGGCGCTGCTGCTGTGGGCCATTCCTGCGGCGCTTAACTGGCTGGTGTTCGACGCTACCTTTGTCGGCACCGCGCGTACTGAGTGCAACCCCCATGGCGCGTGCTGGCTGCCGATTACCCAGCGCTGGAACCTGTTCGTGTACGGCTTTTATCCGGAAGCCGAGCGCTGGCGCGTCAACATCGCGCTGTTTCTGGCGGTGTTCGCCTTCGTCCTGCTGTTCTTCAAGCGTCTGGATCGCCGCCTGCTGATTGGCTACCTGGCGCTGTTGCCGGTGGTCATGTGGTGGCTGCTCAAGGGTGGCGCGGGTCTGCCGGAAATCTCGTCGACCAAGTTCGCCGGGATGATGGTCACGGTGTTCCTCGGCACGGTGGGCATGATCTTCGCCTTGCCCATCGGGATTCTGCTGGCCCTGGGGCGCCGCTCGAAGAAGCCGGTCATTCGCATGCTCAGCGTCACCTACATCGAGCTGGTGCGTTCGGTGCCGGTCATCTCGTTGTTGTTCATGGCTTCGCTGATGATCCAGCTGTTCCTGCCGCCGGGCTCTGCGTTCGACATCCTGTTGCGGGTGCAACTGGTGCTGATTCTGTTCACCGCCGCCTACATGGCCGAGACCTTGCGCGGCGGCCTGCAGAACCTGCCCAAAGGCCAATACGAAGCGGCTCAGGCGCTGGGCTTCGGCTACTGGAAAACCATGGGCCAGATCGTCCTGCCTCAGGTGTTGAAACAGTCCATTGCGCCCTTGCTGACCCAGTTCATCGGCCTGTTCAAGGAAACCACGCTGGTGATGATCGTTGGCGTGCTGGACATCGTCGGCATCGCCATGAGCACCGCCGCTGCGCCGGAATGGGTGGGCTATGGCCACGAAATCTACATTTTCCTGGCGATCTATTTCTTCGTCATCTGCTTCGCACTGTCGCGCTATGCCCGACACCTTGAAAAGAAACTGGAACAGAACCGCTCATGACTGATCATCGCGAGGCTGACGCAGCCCCTATCGTGCGTATCGAGCAACTGAACAAGTGGTATGGCAAATCCCACGTCCTGCGCGACATCTCGCTGTCGGTCAAACCCGGCGAGAAAGTGGTGATCTGCGGCCCGTCGGGTTCGGGCAAATCCACTCTGATCCGTTGCATCAATCAACTGGAACAGCACCAGGAAGGCACCGTCGAGGTGCTGGGCGAAGTGCTGGATGGCAACGTGAAACGCCTGGAGCGGATTCGTCGTCAGGTCGGCATGTGCTTCCAGCATTTCAACCTGTTCCCGCACCTGACCGTGCTGAAAAACTGCACCTTGCCGCAGACCTCCAACCTGGGTGTGCCGGAGAAAGAAGCCATCGAGCGCGCTCTGGCCCTGCTGGACAAGGTGCGCATGCGTGACCACGCCAACAAGTTTCCGTCGCAGCTGTCCGGCGGCCAGCAGCAGCGCATCGCGATTGCCCGTGCCTTGTGTATGCAGCCTAAAGTCATGCTGTTCGATGAGCCGACCTCGGCGCTGGACCCGGAAATGATCGCCGAGGTGCTGGAGGTCATGACCGGCCTGGCGCAGGACGGCATGACCATGATCTGCGTGACCCACGAAATGGGTTTTGCTCGCAAGGTCGCTGACCGCGTGGTGTTCATGGATCAGGGCGAAATCGTGGAAGAAGCGACGCCCGAGCGCTTCTTCTCGGCGCCGGAATCCGAGCGCACCCGACGTTTTCTCAATCAGATCCTCGACCATGGAGTCCACGCGTGATGGCCAATCCTATTGCTATAGCGCTGCACGGTGGCGCGGGCGTACTGACTCCAGGCCTGTTGACCCCGGAAGACGAAACCACCATTCACGACGCATTGTTGCGGGCGCTGAAAGCTGGCCTCGCGCTGCTTGAACAGGATGGCAGCAGTCTCGACGCGGTTCAGGCGGCGGTCATCGAGCTGGAAGAGTGCCCGTGGTTCAACGCCGGTAAAGGCGCGGTGTTCACCCATACTGGCGATCACGAACTGGACGCGGCGATCATGCATGGCGCCAACCGTGAGGCGGGTGCAGTGGCGGGGATTCACTTCGTTCGCAACCCGATTCTTGCTGCCCGTGCGGTGCTGGAGCACAGCGAACATGTGCTGCTGGCGGGTGTTGGGGCTGATGCGTTTCTGGACACTCAGGATCTGGAAAAGGTGCCCAACGACTGGTACGACACCGACCTGCGTCGTCGCCAGTGGCAAACCCAGTTGCAACAGCCCAATAGCGTTTCCCTTGAGCCGGGCGGCGTCGACAAGAAGTTCGGCACCGTGGGCGCGGTGGCGCTGGACCGTCATGGTCATGTGGCGGCGGCGACTTCAACGGGCGGGATTACCAACAAGCGTTATGGCCGTGTCGGCGACTCGCCATTGATTGGCACAGGCACCTGGGCAGATGACCGCAGCGCAGCCATCTCAGCGACCGGCCATGGCGAATACTTCATCCGCACTGTGGTGGCGCACAACATCGCGTCCCGGGTCTTGCTAGCTGGGGAAACACTGAATACGGCATGCGACACGGTCGTGTCAGGCGAATTGAAAGCCATGGGCGGTAACGGCGGCGTCATCGCCGTCTCCCCGACGGGCGAAACTGCGCTGAGCTTCAATACACCGGGCATGTATCGCGCCTGGCGGGACGAGCAGGGTGGGTTGCATACAGCGATTTATGCAGCGGATGATCGGTTGCATCCAGGCCTTTAAATTACGCAATTATCTGGCTTGAAACGGGACCCACTGTGGGAGCGAATTCATTCGCGAAGGGGGCAGTCCTGAAAAATATCCGGGCCTGACACACCGCTTTCGCGAATGAATTCGCTCCCACAGGGTTTCGTGTTGAGTCCTGCAGCGCGCTTAACGCAACTCCCCACAGAGATCCACTTCCACCAACCGCCGCACTTCATCCATCGGCAAGCCTGCACCGAGCAACATGTGCAGTTTGCCCAGCGCTGCTTCCCGCGTCATGCCGCCGCCAGACAACACGCCGACACCACGCAAGCGGCTGCCTGCCTCGTAGACGTCCAGCTCAACGCCGCCTTCATGGCACTGAGTGATAGCAACCACGCAGATGCCTTGTTGGTGGGCGGATTTGAGGCCGGCGAGGAAGGCCGGGTCATCGCTGGGGCCCGTGCCGCTGCCGAAGCATTCGAGCACCAGACCCTGGATGCCGCTGGCGATCATGGCGTTCACTTGAGCTGCCCCGATACCCGGAAACAGCGGCAGCACGGCCACCGCTGACAACGTTTTAGCGTGGCGATAGTCCAGCTGCGCAGGGCGCGCAACCGGGGTTTCACCACTGTGAGCGCGGTTCAGGGCTGCAAACGGATGGCGACCAAAGCTGCGAATTTTCGCGCAACGGTTCGGTGCCAACAGCTCACCGTGGAAGAACAGATGTACGCCGGATGGCAGACCTTTGCCCAGCGCCACCAGTGATGCGTTGACGTTTTCCCAGGCATCGCTGTCCGGCACGCCCGCGGGCAACATCGAGCCGGTGAAGACAACCGGTGCGCTGAGTCCCAGCAACTGGAAACTCATCGCCGCCGCGCTGTAAGCCAGGGTGTCAGTGCCGTGCAGAACCAGCACCGCGTCGCAGCCATCCATTTCAACAGCCTGGACGACCGCTTCACGCAGACGCAGCCAATAGGCGGGCGTCATGTTGGCGCTGTCGATCAGTGGTGCCATCTCGCGAAAGCACCACTCAGGTATAACCAGTTCAGGCTGCTCGGCCAACTGCCCGGCCATGCGTGCCTCGAAACCCGAAGCGGGGGCCAGGCCATTGGCGCTGGCCTGCATGCCGATGGTGCCGCCGGTATAAAGAACCATGACGCGCTGAGCGGGTTTAAGCTGTTCATGAGTCATGGTTCTTCTCCGCGATGACAGTGGTTGCAGGTCAGTGACGATCAGGCTTGAGTAGCAGGCTTGGCCGTGGCCTCAACCGGGTTGACCGGTGTGTGGCTCGGGTTGGCAGGCCATGCGTTGCGGTCCAGATCCAGATCCGGGAACTGGCTCGAATCGAACACTGGCGTCTTGATGCCCGCCTTACGTTGCGCATCGTAGTCACGCAGGATGCGCATGGCGACTTTGAACAACATGGCCAGGGCGATCAAGTTAACGAAGGCCAGCAGCGTCATGGTGATGTCGGCAAACGCGAACACAGTGTTGAGATCAACGACGGCGCCCCACAGGATCAGCACCAGGACGAAAATCCGATAACCAACGATGGCTTTCTTGCTCTCTCCCACCAGGAACCGCAGGCTGTTTTCACCCAGGTAGTAGTTGTAGAGAATCGAGGTGAACACGAACAGTGCCAAGGCCACACTGATGAAGATTCGACCCCAGTCACCCACCACGGCTGCCAGCGAGTTCTGTGCCAGCACGATACCGTTGCCGCTGTAACCCACGTCATAGATACCCGACAACAGGATCAGCAACGCGGTGCAGGTGCAGATCACGAAGGTGTCGAGGAACACGCTGAACGCCTGAACCACACCCTGGGAAATCGGGTGCTCAACCTGTGCAACGGCTGCCACGTTTGGCGCGCTACCCAGACCGGCTTCGTTGGCGAACACGCCACGTTTCACGCCCATGACGATTGCGCTGCCGATCAGGCCGCCAAATACCGGGTCCAGACCAAAGGCGCTTTTGACGATCGTCGCCAGCATGGCCGGAACGTGGTCAATCTGCAGCACGATGACGTAGATGGTCACGGCGATGTAGATCAGGGTTTTGACCGGGACCAGCAGGTCCGAGATCGCGGCGATACGCTTGATGCCGCCGACAAATGCCAGACCCAGCAGGACGACGAGGCAAACCCCGGTGGTCATGGTGTCGATGCCGAAGGCGCCTTTGAGCGAATCGGTGACCGCGTGGGATTGCAGGCCGTTGAAGGCGAAACCGAAGGTCACCAGCAGCAACACTGCCATGACCATGCCCAGCCAGCGCTTACCCAGACCATGCTGGATGTAATACGCCGGACCGCCACGGAACTGGCCTTCGGAGTCTTTGCGTTTGTAGAGCTGAGCGAGCGAACACTCAATGAAGCTGCTGGCCATGCCCACCAACGCGGTGACCCACATCCAGAACACGGCACCCGGCCCGCCAAGTGTTACGGCGATGCCGACACCGGCGATATTCCCTGCGCCAACGCGTCCGGCAAGGCTGAGCATCAATGCCTGGAAGGAACTGAGTTGGCCGGTGCTGTTACGTAAACTATCCCTGAAAACAGCGAACATATGGAAAAAGTGGCGAAACTGGACGAAACGCGAACGAATCGTGAAGTAACCGCCGAGCCCTACGATCAGTACGATCAGCACTTTGCCCGAGAGGAAGTCGTTGATGACTTCAAGCATTGGAGAATCCTCGCTGTTGTTTTTAGGGGGCGCGCACTATACCGGTGCGCTCGTCTTGCGTCTGCAATACTTTTCCCTTGTTCTTTATGCGATACGTCCCTGTTGGGTGTGGCTTTACTCGTTTTGCAGGTAAAAAAAAGGGTCCGGAGAGAATCGTCTCTGGACCCCCAAAAGGGAGAGAGGTGTCTAATCCCTCTACCTGGTGAGCTGTAGGCTCGCGCCAAAAGTGGCTGCGCTCGGCCATGCTGCGTTAAAAACAGGCTCGGAATGCTCATTTAGGCCCCTAAACTCCGCTTCCTCGCCTGTTTTTGCCTTGCCTGACCTTCGCTCGCCGACTTTTGGCACTGAGCCTAGAAAATGCATTAAGCCTTCAGGGGTACAAGGCGTGGAGCAATCATGTTTTCCGGCCGCAGGATGTCATCGAGCATGGCGTCGTTGAGCAAGCCTTCTTCGCGGACCAGTTCCAGCACGCCACGGCCGCTTTCAAGGGCGATGCGGGCGATACGGGTGGCGTTTTCATAACCGATGTAAGGGTTCAGCGCGGTAACGAGGCCGATGGAGTGCTCCACCAGTTCGCGGCAGCGGGCTTCGTTGGCGGTGATGCCGACGATGCAGTGCTCGCGCAGCATGTCCATCGCGCGTTGCAGCAGGCGGATCGAGTCGAAAATCTTGTAAGCGATCAGCGGCTCCATCACGTTGAGCTGCAGTTGACCGCCCTCGGCTGCCATGGTCAGGGCCAGGTCGTTGCCGATGATTTCGAAGGCAACCATGTTGACTGCTTCCGGGATCACCGGGTTGACCTTGCCGGGCATGATCGAGCTGCCCGGCTGACGCGCTGGCAGGTTGATTTCGTTGATGCCGGTGCGTGGGCCGCTGGACAGCAGGCGCAGGTCGTTGCAAATCTTCGACAGCTTGACCGCAGTCCGCTTGAGCATGCCGGAGAACAGTACGAAGGCGCCCATGTCGGAAGTGGCTTCGATCAGGTCGGCAGCAGGCACCAGCGGTTGACCGCTGATGATCGCCAGACGATCCACCGCCAGCTTCTGGTAGCCAGGGTCGGCGTTGATGCCGGTGCCGATGGCGGTCCCGCCCAGGTTCACTTCGGTGAGCAATTCCGGCGCAAGGCTGCGCAGGCGGTTGAGGTCTTCAGTCAGGGTCGTGGCGAATGCGCGGAATTCCTGGCCGAGGGTCATCGGCACAGCGTCCTGCAACTGGGTGCGGCCCATTTTCAGAACGTGGTTGAATTCCTGGCCCTTGGCGGCGAACGCCTGAATCAGGCTGTCGAGGCTGGCCAACAGCGCGTCGTGACCCAACAGCAGACCCAGGCGAATGGCCGTTGGGTAAGCGTCGTTGGTCGACTGCGCCATGTTCACGTCGTTGTTCGGGTGCAGCTGGTTGTAATCGCCTTTTTCCAGGCCCATTGCTTCAAGGGCAATGTTGGCGATGACTTCGTTGGCATTCATGTTGGTTGAAGTGCCAGCGCCGCCTTGAATCATGTCCACCACGAAATGCTCGTGGAAATCGCCGCGGATCAGACGTGCACAGGCCTCACTGATGGCCGCGTGCTTGGTCGCGTTGAGGTGGCCCAGCTGATGGTTGGCATCAGCGGCCGCCTGCTTGACCATTGCCAGCCCGACAACCAGCTTCGGGTAGTGGGACAGTGGAACGCCGGACAGGTGAAAGTTGTTCACCGCTCGCAGGGTCTGAATACCGTAATACGCGTCAGCGGGTACTTCGAGAACACCAAGCAGGTCTTTTTCGATGCGCGATGATGCAGGCGAGGACATGATAGAGACAATCTCAAAAAGGCATGGATAATGCCGGAACGCTGCGGATACTGGCCTTTGCGGCGAGATTTGACTAATGCTGTTACACACTGGCCCATGCACAATCGGCATAATGCCCGTGTGACGCGGCCGGTGTTACTGTCGTGTATATACATTTGCAGCTGTGGCACAAGAAGAATTGACTGGCTGGTTCGGTAGGAGCCAACGTGTTGGCGAGAGGGGTTGATGCGGTGTGTCAGGTGCACCGCCTCGCGAACACGTTCGCTCCTACCGGGGTTAGCCGAAGCCTGGAGGGACAATATGAATCTGGAAAGCAAATGGCTGGAAGATTTCAGCGCTCTGGCGGCCACGCGCAGTTTCTCCCAGGCGGCGGAGCGGCGTTTCGTGACGCAACCGGCGTTCAGCCGACGTATTCGCAGCCTTGAAGCGGCCTTGGGGCTGACCCTGGTCAATCGCTCGCGCACGCCTGTCGAACTGACAGCGGCGGGGCAGTTGTTTCTGGTGACGGCGCGTACCGTGGTCGATCAGCTGGGCGAAGTGTTGCGCCACTTGCATCACCTGGAAGGCGGGCAGGGCGAAGTCATGCAGGTCGCGGCGGCGCATTCCCTGGCGTTAGGGTTCTTCCCGCGCTGGATCGCCCAGTTGCGCAACGAAGGCCTGAACATCGCCACACGGCTGGTCGCCACCAACGTCGGCGAGGCGGTGCATGCCTTGCGTGAAGGCGGTTGCGATTTGATGCTGGCGTTCTACGACCCGGATGCCGCGCTGCAAATGGACCCGGAAATCTTCCCGTCGCTGCACCTTGCGCACACCGAGATGCTGCCGGTCTGCGCGGCCGATGCCCAGGGCGAGCCCCTGTTCAACCTGGAAGACGGCGGCGGCGTGCCGTTGCTGGCCTATAGTGCGGGTGCCTTCCTTGGGCGTTCGGTGAACCTCTTGCTGCGCCAACGCAATCTGCGCTTCACCACGGTCTATGAAACGGCCATGGCCGACAGCCTGAAAAGCATGGCCCTCGAAGGCCTCGGCATCGCCTGGGTACCCAGGCTAAGCGTGCGTGCCGAGCTGGCTCGCGGAGAACTGGTGGAGTGTGGCGGCCCGCAATGGCACATCCCGCTGGAAATTCGCCTGTATCGCTGCGCTCTGGTGCGCAAGGCCAATGTACGCCTGCTGTGGCGCAAGCTGGAGAGTGCTGCGACGCCGGAGAATCTTTGACCTTCAAGTCAGTAAATACGGGCTTTACAGGTGGGAAGTTGCCCACAAGACAGATGGTCATTGAGGGTGCTTTAAATGCACTTCTTTGAGGTATACTGCGCGGCCTTTGGCCGGCTCGACCGGTCATTTTTCGTACAGCAAGCCACGCCGGTCCTCCCGCGTGGCTTGTTTGTTTATTGATGCGCCTGCGGGCGCCCGATGAGAGGCACGACGATGAGCGCACTGGTTGGCGTGATCATGGGCTCCAAGTCCGATTGGTCCACCCTTAGCCACACCGCCGATATGCTGGAAAAGCTAGGCATTCCGTACGAAGTCAAAGTGGTGTCTGCACACCGCACGCCGGATTTGCTGTTCCAGTATGCCGAAGAGGCCGAAGCACGCGGCATCGAAGTGATCATCGCCGGTGCTGGCGGTGCTGCTCACTTGCCAGGCATGTGTGCGGCCAAGACCCACCTGCCGGTGTTGGGCGTTCCAGTGCAGTCGTCCATGCTGTCGGGCGTCGACTCCCTGCTGTCCATCGTGCAAATGCCCGCTGGCATTCCGGTGGCGACCCTGGCCATCGGCAAGGCGGGCGCGATCAACGCGGCATTGTTGTCGGCCAGCATCCTGGGCGCCAAGCACCCGCAATTTCACGCGGTGTTGAAGAAATTCCGCACTGAACAGACAGACAGCGTCCTGGACAATCCAGACCCACGCGACGCTTGAGGTTTTTCGCATGAAGATCGGTGTAATCGGTGGCGGCCAACTGGGTCGCATGTTGGCCCTGGCAGGCACTCCGCTGGGCATGAACTTCGCCTTCCTGGACCCTGCGCCTGACGCCTGCGCCGCAGCATTGGGCGAGCATCTGCGTGCCGACTACGGCGACCAGGACCATTTGCGCCAACTGGCCGATGAAGTGGATCTGGTGACTTTCGAGTTCGAAAGCGTGCCTGCTGAAACCGTGGCCTTCCTGTCGCAGTTCGTGCCGGTCTACCCAAGCGCCGAAGCCTTGCGCATCGCGCGTGATCGCTGGTTCGAGAAGAGCATGTTCAAGGACCTGGGCATTCCAACGCCTGAGTTCGCCGACATTCAGTCGCAAGCTGATCTGGACGCTGCCGTCGCAGCCATCGGCCTGCCTGCAGTGCTCAAGACGCGTACCCTGGGTTACGACGGCAAGGGCCAGAAAGTGCTGCGCACCGCAGCTGACGTCGAAGGTACTTTCGCGGAACTGGGCAGCGTTGCCTGCCTGCTGGAAGGCTTCGTGCCGTTCACCGGTGAAGTCTCGTTGATCGCCGTGCGTGCTCGTGACGGGGAAACCCGTTTCTACCCGCTGGTGCACAACACCCACGACAACGGCATCCTGCGCATTTCCATCGCCAGCACCGACCACCCGTTGCAAGGGTTGGCCGAGGATTACGCCGGGCGGGTGCTCAAGCAGCTGGATTATGTCGGCGTGCTGGCCTTCGAGTTCTTTGAAGTCGATGGCGGCCTTAAAGCCAACGAAATCGCCCCTCGCGTGCACAACTCCGGGCACTGGACCACCGAAGGTGCGCAATGCAGCCAGTTCGAAAACCACCTGCGGGCGGTTGCGGGCTTGCCATTGGGCTCCACGGCCAAGATCGGCGAGAGCGCCATGCTCAACTTCATTGGCGAAGTGCCTGCGGTGGATAAGGTCGTCGCCATCGATGACTGCCACCTGCACCACTATGGCAAAGCCTTCAAGGCTGGCCGCAAAGTGGGTCACGCCACGGTGCGCAGCGCTGATCGTGCCACGCTGGACCGTCAGGTAAAGCTGGTTGAGGCGTTGATCAACGGTTAAATCGTCGTGGGACCGGCTTTAGCCGGGAAGAGGCCGATCCATCCGGTGCATCTCCTGCGTCCGGAATGCCGTCTTCCCGGCTAAAGCCGGTCCCACGTCGTTCCTCATTGAACCATTCCAATCCCAAACCCCTCTGATAGCGTGTTGCCCATAGCGGACTAGGCTTTGGCATATCACTTATTTGAGAGGGAAAACGGCATGGGTATTATCGGAACCATCTTCATCGGCTTGATCGTCGGCCTGCTGGCGCGTTTTCTGAAGCCGGGCGATGACAGCATGGGTTGGATCATGACCATTCTGTTGGGCATCGGCGGTTCGCTGGCGGCCACGTATGGCGGTCAGGCGCTGGGCATTTACCACGCTGGCGAAGGCGCAGGCTTCCTGGGTGCGCTGGTTGGTGCAATCGTGCTGCTGGTGATCTACGGCCTGATCAAAAAGAAAGGCTGATGTTCAAAGGCCCTCTGCGTTCTCGGTGCGCAGGGGGCTAGAATGCGGGGCTGTTGTTCAACCCCTTTCACTTCTATGCCGAGCCTGTCGATGCGTCGTCTTCTCGTTTTAACCCTGCTGCTGATCTGCGGCACTGCTCACGCTGAAATTCCTGAAACAGACTGGCTGGACCTGATGCCCAAATCAGACCAGAAAGCCCTGGAAGCCATGCCTGATATCGACCACAACTCTCCTGAAGCTCAGGGGACATTCGATAGCAAAGGCGGCTTGAAACAAAGCAAGGGCCTGCCCGCCGTGATGTATTCGGCCAAAACCGTACCGGCCATGAACGGCAAGGAAGTGCGTCTGGGTGGCTATCCGGTGCCGCTGGAAACTGACGCCAAAGGCCGCAGCACGCTGTTTTTCCTGGTGCCGTATCCGGGCGCATGCATCCACGTGCCGCCACCGCCACCGAACCAACTGGTGCTGGTGCGCTATCCCAAGGGGTTGAAGATCGAAGACATCTACACACCGATGTGGGTCGTGGGCAAGTTGAAGGTCGAGAAGGTCAGCAATGACCTGGCCGATGCGGCCTACGCCATGGATGCCGAGAAGGCGCGGGTGGTGGTGGAGGCGGATTTGTAGCCCGTAGGGAGATGGAGATCCTGTGGGAGCGAATTCATTCGCGAAGGCGGCGTTTCAGACAACAGATCTGCGTTGAATGTACTGGCCTCTTCGCGAATGAATTCGCTCCCACAGTGACATGCGGTGCTTTTTAGATCGCCTCAGCCCAAACACTCAGTGCCAGCACATGCATCTGCTCCGGCGCTAGAGTGACTACGTCGCCCAGCACGTTGGCGGTTTCCACGCAGAGCATGCCCTGCCAGCCATTGGCGGCCATGTCGTTGAAGGTTTTGCTCTTCTCGGTCCATGGGTTCCACACGATTGCGGATTTCGAGCCGCTGGTGCAGATGTGGATTTTGCGCTGCCATTGCGGGTCAACGATGCTCAGCATGTCGGGGGTATCGAGGTAGATGCGATCCGTCTCGCCGGTGAACTGCACTTCACCCGATTGCTCGCGCTGCGCCCAGTCTTCCAGGGTGTCAACGTAGCTCAGGCCGTCGAGGCCCTTGAGGCTGACTTCGCGTACGTCGCTGACCGCAAAATAGCTGTGCAATGCCTGGCTGAAGCTTACGGTTTCGGTGCCGGAGTTGTAGCTGACCAGGCTCACGTTCAGGGCTTCATCCAGGCGAATGCTCAGCTTCAAGCCCACGTTATGCGGCCAGCCAGGCAGTTGACCTTCGGCTTTAGGCTGGATGAATTCAACGATCAACGCGTCGTCATCCTCGGCCATGCCCATCAGCTCCCAGTCGATGGTGCGGACTTCGCCATGGGCGTTGGCGGGCTCATCGCTTTGACGCATCGCCTGGACACTTTCCGGGTTGCGCTGAAGATTGCCAAACCACGGCCAGCAAATCGGCATACCGCCGCGGATTGCCTTGCCCTTTTTGAAAGCGGCGTCCGGGTTGGACCAGATCAGCGGCTGCTGCCCGGCACGTTGATAACTGACAATGTGCGCACCTTGTTGGGCGACCACGAGCTCGGCATCGCCGTGGCTGATGCGCCAGCAGTTCAGCTCATCGATGGTGACGGATTCAACTTGGGGCGTAGGCATAAATAAACTCTCAAACGAAGACTAAGACAGATGGACAGTATCCAAGTCGGTGAGTTTACCTTGATCTAAGCGGGTGCGCGGCCCTTGTGGGACCGGCTTTAGCCGGGAAGGCGGTATTCCTGATGGCAAATATGCGTCGGATGTACTGGCCTCTTCCCGGCTAAAGCCGGTCCCACATTTCGTGAAAAGCCTTACCGCCGTGCTGGCACGGAGCGGGTGCGGCCGCTGCCGTCGATGGCGACGAACACAAACACCGCTTCGGTGACTTTGCGCCATTCGCTGGACAGGGGGTCGTCGCTCCAGACTTCAACCATCATCTGAATCGAGCTGCGGCCGATTTCCAGTGCCTGGGTATAGAAGGACAACTGTGCGCCAACGGCTACCGGAACCAGGAACGCCATGCGGTCGATGGCCACAGTAGCGACACGGCCACCGGCGATCTTGCTGGCCATGGCGGTGCCAGCCAGGTCCATCTGGGAAACCAGCCAGCCGCCGAAAATGTCGCCGAAACCGTTGGTTTCACGGGGCAATGCGGTGATTTGCAAGGCCAGATCGCCTTGCGGTATTGGATCTTCTTGTTCGAACTCGATCATGCCTAGGGTGCCTCTGACCCATGACTCTTGGTATTTTTGCCGCGGTTGGCAGGCGCCATTCAAAACCAGCTGCATGAACATTGGATGTTCAGCATGAGGCGAGGCGCCTGAAGGGGAAACTCTGCGAAAGCGGCTGTGATGACAGCTGATTTCGCACAGCAGCCCCTGACTGACGGCTGTGCGCTACATTTCGACACAGCCGACAACGATTCGGCGACCGGCGAGTATATCGGGCGATTCATCATGAAACGACCATTGGGTACTGATTTCGACGATATACGCATCACCCTGTGTGCTTTTTGAAACAATTTGCTATCGTGCCGGACCCGATGCGGCGGCATGACTGCCTGTATCACGCAATTTTGGTGCCTATCCGCACTTTTGCTCTGGACTAATGCTGTTGCAGGCCACCCCTTCGCAACCTGCTTTACTGTCGCGAACCCTATAAAGAGAAGCCCCCTTAGAGAAGCTTTCCATGTCCACTGTGCCTTCAAGTACTGCGCAGCCTTCGCGGCCGCTGACCCGCAACGATTACAAGACCCTGTCGCTTTCGGCATTGGGTGGTGCGCTGGAGTTTTACGACTTCATCATCTTCGTGTTTTTCGCGGCGGTGGTCGGCAAACTGTTTTTCCCTGTGGATATGCCTGAATGGCTGCGCATGATGCAGACCTTCGGGATCTTCGCTGCCGGTTATCTGGCGCGCCCTCTGGGCGGCATCATCATGGCGCACTTCGGCGACCTGCTGGGGCGCAAGAAGATGTTCACCCTGAGCATTTTCATGATGGCGGTTCCGACCTTGATCATGGGTTTGCTGCCGACCTATGCCCAGATCGGCATTTGGGCGCCTATCCTGCTGTTGCTGATGCGCGTGATTCAAGGCGCGGCGATTGGCGGTGAAGTCCCGGGCGCCTGGGTGTTTGTTTCCGAGCACGTGCCTTCGCGCCACATCGGCTACGCCTGCGGCACGCTGACCTGTGGCCTGACCACTGGCATTTTGCTGGGCTCGCTGGTGGCGACCTTCATCAACAGCATCTACACCCCGGTCGAAGTGTCGGATTTCGCCTGGCGTATCCCGTTCCTGCTGGGTGGCGTGTTCGGCCTGGCCTCGGTGTATCTGCGTCGCTGGCTGCATGAAACCCCGGTGTTCGCCGAGCTGCAGCTGCGCAAGGCGTTGGCCGATGAAGTCCCGCTTAAAGCCGTACTGCGTGACCATCGCGGCGCCGTTGCCATTTCGATGCTGCTGACCTGGCTGCTGTCGGCCGGGATCATCGTGGTCATCTTGATGACACCGACCATCCTGCAAAGCGCGACCTTTGGTTTCGCAGCGGCCACGGCCCTCAAGGCCAACAGCCTGGCGATCGTTTGCCTGAGCGTGGGTTGCATCGCGTCCGGCGCGCTGGCCGACCGTATCGGTGCGGGTCGAGTGTTCCTCGTGGGTTGTCTGGGCCTGTTGATCAGTTCGTGGACGCTTTACCACACACTGCCGACAAACCCGGACTGGCTGTTCCCGCTGTACGCCATCACCGGTCTGTTCGTCGGTGTGATCGGCGCGGTGCCTTATGTGATGGTCAAGGCTTTCCCGGCAGTCGTGCGTTTCTCGGGTCTGTCGTTCTCCTACAACCTGGCTTACGCCATCTTCGGCGGTCTGACGCCGATGGTTGTGACCTTCATGCTCAAGTCCAGCCCAATGGCACCCGCCTGGTATGTGGCGGCGCTGTGTGGTTTGGGCATGGCGATCGGGATCTACCTGATCTCGCAGAAGCGCTGAGCCTCGCTGCCTGAAGGCACTCGTCTCTTACTCCGCAACATTTAAAGGCCACTACCCATCCGATGGGGGTGGCCTTTCATTCAATTGTCACAATCAATTCATAGAGTCGTCACATAGGCCGCCAATACTCGGGGCCAACGGACCTATTTTTGACCTCGCTCGGAGCAAGGTATGACTTTCAAACGCTTGATGACCGCATTGACCTTCGTTGCCGCTGGCGTCGCGACTGCTAACGCGGTGGCCGCTGTTGACCCGGCAATCAAACCGTACGTGAAGACATCCGGCGTTTCGGGCAACCTCTCCAGCGTCGGCTCCGATACGTTGGCGAACCTCATGACCCTGTGGGCTGAGGCTTACAAGAAGCAGTACCCGAGCGTGAATATCCAGATTCAGGCCGCGGGCTCTTCCACTGCTCCGCCTGCGCTGACCGAAGGCACCGCCAACCTTGGCCCGATGAGCCGCAAGATGAAAGATGGCGAATTGTCGGCCTTCGAACAGAAACACGGCTACAAGCCCACCGCCATTCCGGTTGCAGTCGATGCGCTGGCCATCTTTGTGCACAAGGACAACCCGATCAAGGGCCTGACCATGCAGCAGGTCGATGCGATCTTCTCCTCCACTCGGCTGTGCGGCGCCAAAGCGGACGCCAAGACCTGGGGCGCTGTGGGCGTCACCGGCGATCTGACCAACAAGCCCATTCAACTGTTCGGGCGCAATTCGGTTTCCGGTACGTACGGTTATTTCAAGGAAGAAGCGCTGTGCAAAGGCGACTTCAAGGCCAACGTCAATGAACAACCCGGCTCTGCCTCGGTGGTCAGCTCCATCAGCAGTTCGCTGAACGGCATCGGCTATTCCGGTATTGGTTATAAAACGTCCAGCGTGCGCACCGTACCGCTGGCCAAGAAAGAGGGCGGCGAGTTTGTCGAAGACAACGAAGCCAATGCCTTGAACGGCACTTACCCGCTGTCCCGTTTCCTCTACGTTTACGTCAACAAGGCGCCGAACAAGCCCTTGGCACCGCTGGAAGCCGAGTTCGTGAAACTGGTGCTGTCCAGACAGGGTCAGGAAGTGGTCATGAAAGATGGCTACATCCCTCTGCCGTCGCGCGTTGTGACCAAGGCTCTGGCGGATCTGGGCCTGCAGGAAGGCGCGGTAGCCGGGAAATAACCCGCATCGCGGTGGCCCTGGATTGCCTGTGGCCACCCTCACGTTTCAGTCCGCTGCCAGGAATACAGGTGGCGGGCTTTTCTGCGTCACCTTACTGTAACCATTTTGTAATACAGCTCCTTTAGGGTGTGCGCATGTTGAACTGGCCAATTCTCCGATGACTCAAAACTCATCCTCTCAGCGCATTGATTTCAATACGCCGGAGATGCAACGCAAGCGTCGCGTTCGCGCCTTCAAGGATCGCCTGACCCGCTGGTATGTGGCCGTCGGCGGCCTTGCCGTGCTTGCAGCAATCACCTTGATCTTCTTCTACCTGGCTTATGTGGTCGCGCCGTTGTTTCAAGGCGCCAGCCTGAACGCGGAAAACCCTCTCAAGCCCGCCTGGATCAACGATGCAGGCAAGCCGCTGATGCTTGCCGTCGAAGAGCAGAATCAGGTCGGCATGCGGGTTTCGGACAAAGGTGAAGCGATTTTTTTCCGCCTGGGTGATGGCGCCGAACTCAAACGCGTTGGCCTGCCGCTGCCTGCGGGCGTAAGCGTGACGTCCATTGGTCAGGATCAGCCCGGCACGCCGCTGGTAGCGCTGGGCTTGTCCAATGGCCAGGTGCTCGCGTTTCGCCATAACTATCTGGTCACTTACCCGAACAACCAGAAAACCATTACTCCGACCATTACCTGGCCCTATGGCGAAACGCCGTTGGTTCTGGATGATCAGGGCCGTGCGCTGGAGCACGTCAGCCTCAATGCCAATGGCGAAACCCTGCTGATCGCCGGTTCCACAGGCACGCAGCTGCATGTTTTCTCCCTGGCGAACAAAGAGAACATGATGACCGGCGAGGTCACGCGCGAGCAGGAGCGTATCGAGCTGCCGCAAACCTCGTCGACGGTCAAAGCCATTTACATCGACCCGCGTCAGCAATGGCTGTATGTGATCAATGGCCGCGCCCAGGCCGATGTGTTCAGCCTGCGTGATCGCACACTCAATGGTCGCTACAAGCTACTGGAAGACGCCAACGCGGAAATCACTGCCAGCACTCAGTTGGTTGGCGGCATTTCGTTGATCATCGGTAACTCCAAAGGCTCCATGGCTCAGTGGTTCATGGCGCGGGACGTGGATGAAGAGATGCGCTTCATGCACATTCGCGACTTCCGCATGGGGCACGCGCCGATCACGCAGATTACCGCCGAGCAACGTCGTAAAGGCTTCGTGGCGCTGGATGCTTCGGGGCAGTTGGGCGTGTTCCACAGTACTGCGCATCGCACGTTGCTGGTTGAGCAGGTCGCGTCAGGTTCAGGGATTGTTGCCCTGTCGCCTCGGGCGGATCAGTTGCTGGTGGAGCAGGGCGGTGCGCTGTTGCCGATGACCCTGAAAAACCCGCACCCGGAAGTGTCATGGAGCGCGCTGTGGGGCAAGGTCTGGTACGAGAATTACGACTCGCCGCAGTACGTCTGGCAGTCCACCGCGTCCAACAGTGATTTCGAGCCCAAGCTGAGCCTTGCGCCGCTGACGTACGGCACGCTCAAGGCAGCGTTCTACGCCATGTTGCTGGCGGCGCCACTGGCGATTGCCGCCGCCATCTACACCGCTTACTTCATGGCTCCGGCGATGCGTCGCAAGGTCAAGCCGGTAATCGAGCTGATGGAAGCCATGCCCACGGTGATCCTCGGCTTCTTCGCCGGGCTGTTCCTGGCGCCCTATCTGGAAGGCCATTTGCCGGGTGTCTTCAGCCTGTTGCTGCTGACCCCGATTGGCATTCTGCTGGCCGGTTTCGGCTGGAGTCGCATGCCTGACTCCATTCGCCTGCGGGTGCCCGATGGTTGGGAAGCCGCCATTCTGTTGCCGGTGGTGCTGTTGGTGGGCTGGTTCGCCCTGAGCATGAGTCCGCATCTGGAGAACTGGTTCTTCGGTGGCGACATGCGCATGTGGATCTCCCACGATCTGGGCATCACCTACGATCAGCGCAATGCGCTGGTGGTGGGCATCGCCATGGGCTTTGCAGTGATCCCCAACATTTACTCGATTGCCGAAGACGCCATATTCAGCGTGCCACGCGGCCTGACCCTGGGCTCGCTGGCGTTGGGTGCCACGCCTTGGCAGACCCTGACTCGCGTGGTGATCCTGACCGCCAGCCCGGGGATTTTCTCGGCCTTGATGATCGGCATGGGCCGTGCGGTGGGCGAGACCATGATCGTGCTCATGGCGACAGGTAATACGCCGATCATGGACATGAATCTGTTTGAGGGGATGCGCACGCTGGCGGCCAACGTGGCCGTGGAGATGCCGGAGTCGGAGGTGGGTGGCAGTCATTATCGGGTGTTGTTCCTGGCAGCGCTGGTGCTGCTGATCTTCACCTTCGTGATGAACACCCTCGCAGAGCTGATCCGTCAGCGCCTGCGCAAGCAATACTCGTCTCTCTAAGGAAGGTAGCAGTTCGTGAAAAAGAACTCCCTCAAGAGCTGGTTCAAGACAGGCGCCCCAGGCGTCTGGATGAGCGCGGGTGCGGTGACGATCGCCGTCATCATGACCCTGGGCCTGCTCTCGGTGATTGCCGTGCGCGGTCTGGGGCATTTCTGGCCGGCGGATCTGGTGTACGCGCAGTACGACGTGCCCAATCAGGAAAAGCACGTGCTCATCGGCGAAGTGGTCGAGACCGAACAAGTGCCGCGCGAACGTCTGCGTGGTTCGGGCTTGCCGGTGCCTGCCAATGGCCCGGAGTTCATGACCCGTGAGCTGTTCAAGGTGGGTAACCGTGATGTTGGCCCCAGTGATTTCACCTGGGTTATCGGTGAGTGGTTGTCCGAGCAGAGCACGCCCGCCGAGTTGATGACCCTGGAGCGGCGTGAGTGGGGCAACTTCTACGGCTATCTGGTCAACGTGAAGGAAAGCGGCAAGGTGGTGGCTGAAGGCGAAGCGGCCTGGCCGACCCTGCAGGAGCGCATCCAGCGTGTTGAAGGTCTGGCTGACGAGCTTTACCGGCTGGAAAAGACAGACATCGGCGCCATCAACCATGGCATCGAGCGGCTGCGTTTGCAGGCGCGCAAACTGGAGCTGAACGACACGCTGAACGCCGAGGCTCAAGCAGATATGGCCAGCGAGCGCGCTGAACTCGACAGCCGCTACACAGTGATCGAGGCCCAACTGGCTGCGCTGCACGAAGCGTTTGACCGCGACAGCCTGACGGCGCGCGACGCCAACGGTCAGGAAGTGGAGATCAGCCTGGGCAAAATCGTCCACGCCTACCAGCCCAACGGCATGGGTACGCTGACCAAGCTCGGCTTCTATTTCAAGAAACTGTGGGAATTCCTCAGCGAAGACCCCCGCGAGGCGAACACAGAAGGCGGCATCTTCCCGGCGATTTTCGGCACCGTGATGATGACCCTGATCATGGCCGTGATCGTCACGCCCTTTGGCGTACTGGCTGCGGTTTACCTGCGTGAATACGCCCGGCAAGGTCCTGTGACCCGACTGATCCGCATCGCCGTGAACAATCTGGCGGGCGTACCGGCGATTGTCTATGGCGTGTTCGGGCTGGGCTTTTTTGTTTATGTGCTGGGCGGCTCGGTGGACCGGCTGTTCTTCCCCGAGGCGCTGCCCGCGCCGACCTTTGGTACGCCCGGTTTGCTCTGGGCTTCGCTGACCCTGGCACTGCTGGCTGTGCCGGTGGTGATCGTGGCGACCGAAGAAGGGCTGGCACGCATCCCGTTGACCCTGCGCGAAGGCTCGCTGGCGCTGGGCGCCACCAAGGCTGAAACCCTTTGGAAGATCGTTCTGCCCATGGCCAGCCCGGCGATGATGACAGGCTTGATCCTGGCGGTGGCTCGCGCAGCCGGTGAAGTCGCGCCGCTGATGCTGGTGGGCGTCGTGAAGCTTGCGCCGTCGCTGCCGGTGGACGGTAACTACCCTTATCTGCACCTGGATCAGAAGATCATGCACCTGGGGTTCCATATTTATGACGTCGGTTTCCAAAGCCCCAACGTCGAGGCGGCGCGGCCGTTGGTCTACGCCACCGCGTTGCTGCTGGTGCTAGTGATCGCCTTGCTTAACCTGTCCGCAGTGGCGATTCGTAACCACCTGCGGGAAAAGTACAAAGCGCTTGATAGTTGATCGAACAAATCGAAGGTCCCGTGGGACCGGCTTTAGCCGGGAAGGCGCCATTGAGTGTGCCGATGCCCTCCCAGCTTGAGCGGGTCCTACGCAAACAGATGAATTGGTTAGCGTAAGGAGCAATCCATGCAACCGCCCAACCCGGCACGAGGTATCAATATGTCAGCCCTGGGGCGCAACAAGTCTGGCCTGCATCTGGCCGACGAAACCGTGGCGATCGAAGTGCCGGGCCTGAACCTGTTCTACGGTGACAAGCAGGCACTGTTCGATGTCAGCCTGAATATTCCGAAACAGCGTGTGACGGCGTTCATCGGCCCGTCCGGCTGCGGCAAATCCACGTTGCTGCGCACCTTCAACCGTATGAACGATCTGGTGGACGGCTGCCGCGTTGAAGGCGCGATCAATCTGTACGGTCATGACATCTACACCAAGGGCGAAGACGTCGCCGAATTGCGTCGTCGCGTGGGCATGGTGTTCCAGAAGCCCAACCCTTTCCCCAAGACCATCTACGAGAACGTGGTCTACGGCTTGCGCATTCAGGGCATCAACAAAAAGCGGGTGCTCGACGAAGCAGTCGAGTGGGCGCTCAAAGGGGCGGCATTGTGGGAGGAGGTCAAGGATCGCCTGCACGAGTCGGCCCTGGGTCTGTCCGGCGGTCAGCAGCAGCGTCTGGTGATTGCCCGCACGATTGCCGTGGAGCCGGAATTTCTGTTGCTCGACGAACCCTGTTCGGCTCTTGATCCGATTTCAACGCTGAAAGTTGAAGAGCTGATCTACGAACTGAAATCCAAATACACCATTGTGATCGTTACTCACAACATGCAGCAGGCCGCACGGGTTTCGGATTACACCGCGTTTATGTACATGGGCAAACTGGTCGAGTTCGGTGACACGGACACGATGTTCACCAACCCGGCTAAAAAACAGACGGAAGATTACATCACCGGTCGTTATGGCTAGGACTTGCTCAAAACCCTGAAGCACCGCTGCGTTTTCGCACTTAACCGGACGTTCCAAGGACACCAAGCATGATTCATAAAGACAGCCTCACGCATCACATCTCGCAACAGTTCAACGCTGAGCTCGAAGAAGTACGCAGCCATTTGCTCGAGATGGGCGGTTTGGTCGAAAAGCAGGTCAACGATGCCGTGACTGCCTTGATCGAAGCCGATTCCGGTCTGGCCGTGCGGGTTCGGGAAGTTGACGACCGCATCAACCAGATGGAGCGCAACATCGACGAAGAATGCCTGCGCATCCTTGCCCGTCGTCAGCCGGCTGCATCTGACCTGCGTCTGATCATCAGCATCTCCAAGTCGGTGATCGACCTTGAGCGCATCGGCGACGAAGCGACCAAGATCGCCCGTCGCGCCATCCAGCTGTGTGAAGAAGGCGAGTCACCGCGCGGTTACGTTGAGGTGCGCCACATCGGCGACCAGGTGCGCAACATGGTTCGCGATGCACTGGACTCCTTCGCACGCTTCGACCCTGAGTTGGCGCTGTCGGTTGCCCAGTACGACAAGATCATCGACCGCGAATACAAGACCGCCCTGCGCGAGCTGGCGACCTACATGATGGAAGACCCGCGTTCGATCTCCCGTGTTCTCAACGTGATCTGGGTGCTGCGCTCGCTGGAGCGGATCGGCGACCACGCTCGTAACATTTCCGAGCTGGTCATCTATCTGGTGCGCGGCACCGACGTGCGGCACATGGGCCTCAAGCGCATGAAAGAAGAGGTTCAAGGGATATCGAGCGAAAGCCCTAATGTTCCTGGCCAAGCTGACGATAAGTAAGATTGCCTGCGAAAAAACGCCCAGCTCGCAGCTGGGCGTTTTCGTTCACGGGCTTATGAATTTTTCAGCCGCCCGCGAATTAAATGTCCTGGCGTCGTCAATCAGGATGGCTGTTGGCTAGTAGTCAACGCTATGCTTGCCGAAATATAGGGTGTGTCAGGCAGCAACGCAGTTCGCCGATCCAGGCGGACACGCCCGCAGGAGCGTCGATGAGTAAAGTCAGTGTTTTGATCGTGGATGACGCGACTTTCATTCGCGATTTGGTAAAGAAAGGTCTGCGCAATTACTTTCCCGGTATTCACACCGAAGACGCCGTTAACGGCCGCAAGGCTCAGGTTTTGCTGAGCCGCGAGACGTTTGACCTGATTCTGTGCGATTGGGAAATGCCGGAAATGTCCGGCCTCGAACTGCTGGCCTGGTGTCGCGGGCAGGACAACTACCTGAAAACCGTGCCGTTCATCATGGTGACTAGCCGTGGCGACAAGGAAAACGTGGTGCAGGCCATTCAGGCGGGCGTGACCGATTTCGTCGGCAAGCCGTTCACCAACGAACAGTTGCTCACCAAGGTCAAAAAAGCCTTCGCCAAGGTCGGAAAGCTGGAAGCAGTGATGTCCAGCGGTCCGGCACGGGTCAGCTCCGGGCTCAATGAGTCGCTGAGCGCGCTGACGGGTGGCAAGGCGGAAGTGGTCAGGCCTGCGGCTGCCCCTTCAGGTGGTATCGCCAAGGCACCGCCTGTGCAGCAACAGACCGCCGCAGAAAAAGAGCCTGCTGGTCGCGGTCAGGGGCAGCTGCGGCTGTCCAGTGGTAATCAGAGCTGCGTGATCAAGGCCCTGACCCTCAAGGAAGCGTCGCTGGTAGTACGCCGCGGCGAAGTCCTGCCACAGATTCTGGAACAGGCTGTGCTCGATCTGGAGCAGGGCGAGACCAATGAAGTGGCGCGGCTCAATGGCTACCTGCACACCATCACCGCGTTCGAGCCAAAGCCCGACAGCGACTGGTTGCAAGTGACCTTCCGCTTCACCGACCAGGACGCGCAGAAGCTGGACTACATCTCCCGCCTGATCGCCCGCGGCACCGCGCAGAAGCATTTCTCGCCGGGTGCTTGATCGTGTGGCACGGCGCGGTGCTCCAGGCACCGCGCTGGCCATGCAGGACGTCACTTTTCATGGCGTCGTCGTGATCGGCGCATAGGCCATGCATTCGATTTCAATCTTGGCATCTGCAATCAGCCTGGCGGCTTCGTAAGTCGTGCGGGCAGGAAATCTGCCAGCAGCAAAGTAGCCTGAGTACACCCTGTTCATGTCCGCGAAATCCTTGATGTCGGCCATGATGACCGTGCACTTCACGACGTCCGCCAGCGCCACGCCGTTGCTTTTCAGGATTGCGCTCATGCTGTCCATGATCGCTGTGGTCTGGGCCGCAGTGCCTTTCGGGAAATTACCCTGGGCGTCATCGCCTAACAGCCCGGACAAGTACAGGAAATCACCCGCCCGTACCGCTTGAGAGAAGGGCCTTCCTTCGCCAGCCGGGATGAATTGCAGTGGCGAGGGCTGCTGCGGGCCGGCGGCGGTTGTGGGCAGGTAACGGGTGATGATCGCCTGATGTTTGCCATTGGCCTTGAGGGCTGCCAACGCCTTGTCGAGCTTGTGTTTAAGGTCTTGATCGTCCTTGCGCACGGCCATGGCGACACCAGTGCCCAGCATTGCATCACTCAGTGGCGGGCCGGCAAAGTCATATCCACTGCCCGCCGGTTTGCTGAGCAAGGCCTCGGATATCTCGAGGGTGTCTTGCAGCGTGGCGTCCAGTTTCCCGGCTAACAGGTTTTCAATCAGCTCGGCATTGAGACCAAAGCTTCGTATCTCGACGCCCGCGCTGGCCCATTTCGCCAGCGCAAATGCCTCACGGCTGGTGCCTTTGAGCACGCCGATACGTTTTCCCTTGAGGGCCGCTGCTGTGGGTTCCAGCGCTGAGCCCTTCGCGGCCACGAGCTGGCTGGTAAGCGGGTACATCACCTCGGTAAAGTCGACCGTCTGCCTGCGTGACTCGGTTGGCGTCATGGGCATGATGACGTCGAACTTGTTGGCTTGCAGCGCGGCGATATTGGTCGCGTAAGGCTGGTCGATCCAGCGGCAGTGCACCTTCAACTCCGCGCACAGTGCATTGCCCAGTTCGATATTCAGCCCCACCAGATTGCCTTTTGCATCGCGGCTTTCAAAAGGAGGAACATCAGCTTCAACACCCATTCTGATCTCGGTAAGTGCAAAAGCTGGAGCGATAACAAACCCACTCAATGTCAATAAGACGAGCGAGCGTAACGAGAACATCTTCTTGATGGACATGACCTTGGCTTCCTTGTCGATTGGTTTTTTCACCTCAAGCCCCCGTTTTAAAGGGGCTACAGACGTCGAGAAGGTTAGGGGCTGGTATTTGCCCATGCAACTGATCACGCGGGTCAGCAGCGCTTTAAGTATGGGCTCATATTTCAACGCATTTAATTAACGCTATGTGGATGCGCTGATAGTTGGTTTCTTATTGCAGGAAATATCCATTTGTTACTGTGTAAAACCAGGGTCTTAAAGACTCGAAACACGCGTCCCAACACAGCCAGCGCCCTCTGGCGCGAATTCCTTGACGCTCAATTTGTCGGCGATTGATACAGCTGTGTCCTCATCCGAAGAAATCGCTGTTAGGCTGGCCTCACCTTTTTTACAACCCAGACCTTTCCCATGCTCGAGCGCTTATTGATCCTGTGTGCGCTGTTGCTGGCTGCGCAATCAGCCGGGGCGGTGACCATCTATCGATTTACCGACGCCAACGGCGTGGTCTCGTTTACCGATCGCCCGACGCCGGGTGCTTCGGTGATGGTGTTCAAGGATCGGATGGTCGAGCACATCGAGCGCCAGGTGAAGTTGAGCACCAGGCGTGACAAAGGCGTGGACAGCCTCTACGTGCGCAACGACCTGTATGCGCCCGTGGAAATCGAGCTGAAGATCTCCGGCGTGAAAAACGTTCTCGGCGTTGCCGACCAGACCATCCGCCGCACGATTGCTCCGCGCAGCAATGAGCGAGTGTCAGTGCTGAGCCCAAAGGTTGTGGGCAAAAGCATGATTTACAAAACCAGTCTGCGCTCCATCGTGGGTGATCCACAGCGCTCGACGCTTGCTTACCGCTATCCACTGCCCTGGATTGGCGGTCCATTTCGTTTGAGCCAGGGTCCCAATGGCAAGTACAGCCACTTCGGCGCCAAGGGCCGTTACGCCATGGACATCGCCATGCCCGAAGGCACGCCGATCATCGCGGCGCGGGGCGGGGTAGTGGTCAAGACCGAAAACGAGCAGACCGGCAAGGGCTCGAACCCGTCAGGCAACTTCGTGCGCATCCTGCACGACGACGGCACCATGGGCGTCTACCTGCACCTGATGCGCGGCTCGGTGAGCGTCAAGGAGGGCCAGCACGTCGTCGTCGGCACCGCCCTGGCGCGTTCCGGCAACACCGGCAACAGCACCGGCCCGCACCTGCACTTCGCGATACAGCGCAACGTAGGTCTGGCGCTGGAATCCATCCCCTACGAATTTGCCCAGCCAGTGCAAAGCCTGCCTAATTTTGCCGTGGGCGGGAATTGAGAGGCGCGAATGGATTTATCACGGAAGAATCCTGTGGGAGCGAATTCATTCGCTAAAGCGGAGCGTCAGTCAGAGATCTATATCTGGTCTGGCCCTTTCGCGAATGAATTCGCACAGATTACGGTTATCTGTAGGAGCTGCCGAAGGCTGCGAAGGGGGGGGCAGGGGTGCCCGGTTCGCAGCCTTCGGCAGCTTCTACAGGGTGATTTCAACCCTCAGGCTGTACACCTTGGCTAATGCGATTTTCGGGCTTTTCACTTCCTCATGAAGGCCGGTGCCATATAGTCCTGTTCGCGCTGTGAAAGCCCCAGTGCCTGAGCGACAGTTCTCCAGTGGCTGACCGCATAGAGGCAGTCGGCAATGATCTCATCAGCATTCGCTCGACTGACCCGAAAGAAACCTGCCACCTCTCGTGCAAGCTCCAGATTCAGTGCGTTATCGTGCTCGGTGATGTTGAGTTTGAGTCCGTCCCCGTGTGGCACTGGATTCAAGTCATACGCATCGGACAGCCGCCAGCCATTGCCAGGTTCAAGGATAAACCCGTGGTTGCGAAGGTGGTCGTCGGTGTTCGAGACCAGGATGTTGAATACGATACGTGTCCAAAGCTCTTGAAGATCACGATCGGGACTGGCGCCGTGGCGCATCAAGACCTCCCCCAGTTCCAGGTAGCTGACACCGCTTGCAGCATCATCGCCGTCGACATGGCCGGTCAGGGTCATGGCAGATGCAAAATGGAGGCGTCCATTGCTGGCGGTGCGGTCGAAGCGCTTGACCATGAAGCAGTGATCCTTGCTCGCATAACGTTTGGCCTGGGCCTCAGCGACCCTCAGCCGGCATGCTTTCGCGAGAGCGTTGACCACCAGCTCCCATCCGCCCATATCGTAGGTATCGCGGTTGGAGGGGAATTTTGCTATCCACAGGTGCCCAGCATCGTCGGCGACGCTAGCCTTTGGTCGAGCGCCGCCGAGTGAGCCGCCCGGCGCGATCAACATGCGTAGCCACTCACGGCCATCTGATGCCTGGTTATCAGGATCGCTCTCCAGCTCGCGGCTGGCGCGCTCAAGTGCGCGTAGCTCGACGAAGGGTGGAGCGGCTACATCGTTTTGGTCATCGAGGAAGTTACCTTCATCATTGAGCCGGTATCGAAGTGCACCAACCCGGTAGAGATCGTGCACACCCAGCAGATAGTCTGATTCGTCCAGGCGTGTGCCAGGTGATGCAAACCCTTCACGTACATCGCGCTCAAGGCGACGCTTCATAAGCATGCGTCCCCAGCGGTCAGGGCTTGAGTCGCCAAATGCCCCGAACATGTTCCGACCATCAGCTGGATACTGCGCGCCAGGGAACGGACCAATGCCAGGGTCAATCCGCACCTTACCCAGGATGGGGTTTTTCAGCGCTGCCGGGTCATTTTCGTACTCGAACTTTTCGGTTTGCCGACTTTTTCGAACGTGCAGCCAACCAAGACGCTGAGGTCCTTGCAAGCCATCCCAGTCAGCATAAACCCCGATTATGGTGCTCATTTATCAGACCTTCTTCGGCTGGGTATCAGAGCTGCCAGTGAATCACTGCTGACGGAGTCGCTGCTCTTTTGATCTGCAACCGGATATGGCGTGGGCTTTTCTGCTGTTCGAATTCTAGGCGCTGGAGATTTCTCTGGCGAAGTCTGCAGTCGGTCCCTGGCCCGAACCGCCTTCTTCTGGCCTGGAAGCAATGCTGCATCCTGCAAGTGCCGTCCAAGCTCATCTTTGGCAGCCAGTTGGTTAAGGTCTTTTTCTAACCCCAACACCTGCATCACGGCCAGATAAGCGCCAATGGTGCTGCCCGATGAGCCGCGCTCAAGCGCTCGGAGCGTCATTTGAGACATCCCGGCGCGCTCGGCTGCCTGCTTGGCGGTGATTTTGCGGCGTAGGCGGGCAAGTTTGAGACGCTCACCGAGGTCAACAAGCAGCCGTTCAGTCGCGGGTAATAGCGGAGCAGTTTTCATGGCCATGCAAGTATTCCGTCACTGTGGGCAATCAAGTGACAGAATAATAGCATTTCTTGGGTTTGTTCTCAGATGTGCAAGTATTCTGGCGATTTAGATTTAGATCTGCCAAAGCATTTGCACGTTGAATCAACCAGCACCGCACCCCTCAATCAATCTTGACCACTTTAGCCAGGACGATTTTCGGGCCTTTCATCTTTTTGATGATGATCCGCAGCCCTTCGAATTCCATGACTTCCTCGACTTCCGGCACCCGTTTGAGGGTATCGTAGATCAGGCCGGCCAGGGTTTCGGCTTCTACATGGTCCAGGTCGATGCCCAGCAGGCGTTCGACCTTGAAGAGTGGCGTGTCGCCACGCACCAGCAGTTTGCCCGGCTGGTAGGCGAGAATGCCGCGCTCGACCTTGCGGTGTTCGTCCTGGATATCGCCGACCAGGACTTCCAGCACGTCTTCCATGGTCAGGTAGCCGATGATCTTGCCGTCGGCTTCTTCGACCAGTGCGAAGTGCGCGCCGCCCTGACGGAATTGCTCCAGCAGGCGCGACAGCGGCATGTGCTTGGACACGCGCTCCAGTGGGCGGGTCAGCTCGGCCAGATTGAAGGATTCCGGAATGTGGTCCAGCGCTGCCAGTTCCAGCAGCAGGTCTTTGATGTGCAACAGGCCGACAAACTCGCCACGGTCGGCGTCGTACACCGGGTAGCGGCTGAATTTGTGACGGCGGAACAGGGCGAGGATTTCCTTGAGCGGCGCGTTGAAGTCCAGGGTGACCAGATCTTCCCGGGAGTTGGCCCAGTCGACCACTTCCAGTTCGCTCATCTCTACGGCCGAGGCCAGGACGCGCATGCCTTGATCGCTGGGGTCCTGCCCACGGCTGGAGTGCAGGATCAGTTTCAGTTCTTCGCGGCTGTAGCTGTGTTCATGGTGCGGGCCAGGTTCGCCCTGACCGGCAATGCGCAGGATACCGTTGGCGCTGGCATTGAGCAGATAGATCGCCGGGTACATGGCCCAGTAGAACAGGTACAGCGGCGCGGCGGTCCAGAGCGACAGCAGTTCGGGTTTGCGGATCGCCCAGGATTTGGGCGCCAGTTCGCCGACCACGATGTGCAGGTAGGAAATGATGAAGAAGGCGGTGAAAAACGACACGCCTTTGATCACTTCGGGCGATTCAACGCCCACGGCGCCCAGCAGCGGCTCCAGCAAGTGGGCGAATGCCGGTTCACCCACCCAGCCCAGGCCGAGGGAGGCGAGGGTGATACCCAGTTGGCAGGCCGACAGGTAGGCGTCCAGCTGGTTGTGAACGGTGCGCAGGATGTGGCCGCGCCAGCCGTTTTTTTCCGCGATGCCTTCAACCTTGGTCGAGCGCAGTTTGACCATGGCGAACTCTGCCGCAACGAAAAAGCCGTTGAGCAGGACCAGGAGCATTGCGAAGAGAATCATGCCGAAATCGGCGAACAGTGAAGCGAGGTCAAAACCAGGGGAAGGGTCCATGATGGAGTTTTACGGGTTCCGTTTTAGCGAGAAGGGGTTATTGCCGCACCGAAATCGGGGACATAAGTGCGGCAATGTAGCGGCTCAATGCCTGCTTGCCTAGTGCTCGCGCGTCTCGTCCCAGGCTTGCGCCAGCTGGACCGGCGGGAAATGGCAGGTAAACACGCTGCCTTTGCCGGGCACACTGTTGATCTCCAGGCTGCCACGGTGGCGCAATAGCACGTGTTTGACGATCGCCAGGCCCAGGCCGGTGCCGCCGGTATTGGAGGCGCGGCTGGAGTCCACGCGGTAGAAGCGCTCGGTCAGACGCGGCAGATGTTTGGGCTCGATGCCGATGCCGGAATCCTGCACGCTCAAATGAGCCCCACGTTCGTCGGACCACCAGCGCACGCGGATCTTGCCCTCGGCCGGCGTATATTTGACGGCATTGAAGATCAGATTGGAAAACGCGCTGCGCAGTTCGGTTTCGCTGCCCTTGAGGTGCACGTCGCTCTCCAGATCCAGGCTGATCTGCTGGTTTTTGCTGCCTGATAACTCCTGCGCATCCTCCGTGATGGTTTCCAGCAGCGTGCGGATATCCAGCGGATGATTGTCGGAGGGGTAATCCGTGGCTTCGAGTTTGGCCAGCAGCAGCAGATCGTTGAGCAGCGTCTGCATGCGCCCGCCCTGTTGGTGCATCTGCTGCAGGGCGCGGACCCAGCGCGGGTTCACTTCTTCAACGTTATCCAGCAGGGTTTCCAGGTAACCGAAAATCACCGTCAACGGTGTGCGCAGCTCATGGGAAACGTTGGCGATGAAGTCTTTGCGCATCTGCTCAAGCTGATGAATACGCGTTACATCGCGCACCAGCATCAGATGCTCGTTGTTGCCGTATCGGGTGATCAGCAGCTGAATGCGCATGCGGTCATTGGTCGGGGAGGGGATTTCCAGCGGCTCGGCATAGCTCTCCTGCTCGAAATACTCCTTGAAACGCGGATGGCGTACCAGGTTGGTGACCGGTTGACCGCTGTCCTGAGGTGTCTTGAGGCCCATCAGCGTTTCAGCGGCGCGGTTCCACCACTCGAGGTTGCCTTCGCTGTCGAGCATGATCACGGCGTCTTTGAGCGCGGCGGTGGATTCCTGAACGCGGTCGATCACCGCTTGCAGGCGCCCGCGCACCCGCTGATCACGGCGTTGAAGGTGGTAGATGCTGTCGAAGACTTCGCCCCACAGGCCATAGCCATCCGGCGGCGGTTCGTCAGCCTTGTGGCTGCTCAGCCAGTCGTGAAGACGCAGGAGTTGTTTGAGGGTCCAGGCCAGATAAAGCCCCAGGCCGATGGCCAGGCTCCAGCCGTATTGGCTGCTGATCAGCCCGACCACGAGGCAGGCCGTGACCAGCAGCAACATGTGGCGGATCAGGGTGCCATGCCAGTTTTGGTTCAATTAAGCGCACATCCATGTCTAGCGCAAGCTCTGCGGCTGCGCTGTCTGTTTGCAGAAAATCGGCCGTCAGCTCTTGGTGGAGAAGCGATAGCCCGTGCCGCGCACGGTTTGTACCAGATTTTCGTACGCATCGCCGAGGGCTTTGCGCAGGCGACGGATATGCACATCGACAGTACGTTCTTCGACATAAACATTGCCTCCCCAGACTTGATCCAGCAATTGCCCGCGGGTGTAGGCGCGCTCTTGGTGAGTCATGAAGAATTGCAGCAGACGATATTCGGTAGGGCCCATTTCAGCGGGCTTGCCGTCGATGGTCACGCGGTGGCTGATCGGATCAAGCAACAGGCCGCCGACTTCAATCGGCGACTCGCCATCGGTGGGGCCTGCACGGCGCAGCACGGCCTTGAGACGGGCAACCAGTTCACGGGGAGAAAACGGCTTGGTGATGTAATCATCCGCACCAACTTCCAGACCCTGGATCTTGTTGTCCTCTTCACCTTTGGCGGTGAGCATGATGATCGGAATGTCTCCGGTCAGCTCGTCACGCTTGAGACGGCGCGCCAACTCGATGCCGGATGTGCCAGGCAGCATCCAGTCGAGCAGGATCAGATCGGGTTTGCGGTCTACGATGATTGCGTGGGCTTGCTGAGAATTCTCTGCTTCCATGCAGTCATAGCCGGCCATTTCCAACGCAACGGCGATCATTTCGCGAATTGGCGCTTCGTCGTCAACGATCAGAATGCTCCTGCCAACCATGCTCGAACCTCTTGTCATTTAACTGTCTTGGGGCGCATTAGATAACGGAATTATTGCAGTCGTGTGACAGCTCAGTGTGAGGGCTAGCATGCCAGGTTCTCAAGGGGCTAATGTGCAGGCTTCATCCGACAATAAATTCAACCAAGAAGAGGATTCACCGATGCTCAGAATTTCATCGACATTCAAGGCTTTGCTGGCGGCTGCTGCGTTGGCGTCTTCGGGTCTGGCGTTTGCTGCTGAACCGGGGATGGCCCAGGACGGCATGTTGACTCAACACAATGGGCTCACGCTCTACACCTTCGACAAAGACAGCGCCGGCAAGTCTGCGTGTAACGACACCTGCGCCGTTAACTGGCCGCCGCTTTTTGCTGAAGCGACCGACAAGCCATCGGGCAAGTGGACGATCATCAAACGCGATGACGGCAAGATGCAGTGGGCGTATGGCGGCAAGCCGGTGTATGGCTACAAGGATGACAAGAAAGCAGGTGACAAGACCGGTGACGGTAAAGGCGGTGTCTGGCACGTGGTTAAGCCCTGAGCTGAACATCTGTACCTGGGAATTGGGTGCACCTCACAACTGTGGGAGCAAGCTTGCTTGCGAAGACAATGGTCAGGGTTCCAAAGATGCTTTGGATGTACTGGCCCCTTCGCAAGCAAGCTTGCTCCCACTGGAACCTGGAACCTGGAACCTCAACGCAGCGCATAATCCGCAACAATCCCGACGAAGATCGCCAGCCCCGCCCAATGGTTATGCAAAAACGCCTTGAAGCAGGCATCGCGGCCGCGCTCGCGGGTTGACCAGAACTGCCATGCGAAACACAGCGCGGCCACCAGTAGGCCCAAGTAGAAACACGCGCCCAACTCAAAGCGCGCTCCGGCCAGCAACAGGCAACCCAGCGCCAGGCCTTGCAGGCTCAGGATGATGATTCGATCAGCGTCGCCGAACAGCACGGCGGTGGATTTCACGCCGATTCTCAAGTCGTCGTCCCGGTCGACCATCGCGTAATAGGTGTCATAGGCGACCGTCCACAGCAGATTGGCGATGTACAACAGCCACGCCGCCGCTGGCAGATGCCCGGTCTCGGCGGTGAACGCCATGGGCATCCCCCAGGAAAACGCAGCGCCTAATACCACCTGTGGGTAATAGGTGTAGCGCTTCATGAATGGGTAACAGGCCGCCAGCGCCAGACCACCGAACGACAACCAGATGGTGGTGGCATTGGTCAGCAGCACCAACAGGAAACTGGCGAGCACCAGCACCGCAAACAGCACCAGGGCTTCTTTGGCACTGACCCTGCCGCTGACCAGCGGGCGTTGTTCCGTACGTTTGACGTGGCCGTCCACCTTGCGGTCGGCGAAGTCATTGATCACGCACCCGGCCGCGCGCATCAGGAACACACCGATCACGAAAATCATCACATTGAGCAGCGATGGCGAGCCTTCTCCGGCGATCCACAGCGCCCACAGCGTCGGCCACAGCAATAGATAGATGCCGATGGGTTTGTCGATCCGCGTCAATTGAATGAAATCCCAGCAGCGCGGATTCAGACGATTCAGGGATTTGAGTAGCGTCAGGTACATCAAGCATGCTCCACGGTGCGAATGGCCTGCCAGAGCGTGGGCAGAAACACCTCGGCGACCAGTATTTTCAGAGGGCCGCGGCTAAAGCACGAGCGACGCCCCCAGAGATTGTCAGCGGCGTCGGTAGCGGGCAGCCAATCGGTCGGGTAGGCACAGACCTGCAGCGGCCCTCGCTCGAACGCCGGGTCGCAGAACAACAACTCGCCCAGCGAACGCGTGCCCAGTTCGTCCATGTGCAAACCGCTGTGTTGGAGTGCTTCACGGCTGGCGACGCTGCGCGCGAATACCCAGGCCTGACCGTGGCCTCGCAGGTAGACCTCGCGCACCCAGCCGATGCTGTGCTCGGGCAGCTCAAGCGCAATGCACTCGTCGTCGCGCAAGGCTTGCCAGCCTTCGAAAAGCGGCGTGACACTAAAGTGATCAGCAGACAGGGCTGTCAGACGGCGAGTCAGGGAGTCCTGATGAAACAGCCACTCAAGCGCCAATGGTTCGGCGGCGTTATCGAGGGCGGCACGTTCAAGCCAGCAGGGCTTGGGCAATGAGGAGTTTTGCTCGGTCACGGTAGGCAATTATTGGCGTCAATCGAGGCCGCGAGCTTAGCATGATTGCCCCTGGCCACCGATGGCCGGTCACAGTCTGAGATGAATGCCGGGCTTGCATGTCGGCTTCGCGATCAGTACAAACCCCCTGAGTTGGGCGAACGCGGCATCTGACGACCGCGTAGCTTTCGAAACAGCGCCGAAATAGCCTGAAATATGAGAGATAAACCATGAAGAAGTGGCAATGCATTGTCTGTGGCCTGATTTACGACGAAGCCATGGGTTGGCCTGACGACGGTATTGCGCCGGGCACCCTCTGGCAGGACGTCCCGGAAGATTGGCTATGCCCGGATTGCGGCGTAGGCAAGATGGACTTCGAAATGATCGAAATCGGCTGATACAGCCTTCAACCGTTCTCTGGTTTGGAATGACGCATGAACGCACCTGTTGTGATTGTTGGCACTGGCCTGGCGGGCTACAACCTGGCCCGGGAATTTCGCAAGCTCGATGGCGAAACGCCGCTGGTGCTGATCACCGCCGATGACGGGCGCTCCTATTCCAAACCGATGCTGTCCACCGGCTTCGGCAAAAACAAGGAAGCCGACGGCCTGAGCATGGCCGAGCCGGGTGCAATGGCCCTCCAGCTCAACGCCGAGGTGCGCACTCATACCCGCATCAGCGGCATTGATCCGGGCCACAAGCGCCTGTGGATCGGAGAAGAGGCAGTGTACTACCGCGACTTGATCCTGGCCTGGGGCGCGGAAACCATCCGCGTTCCCGTTGAAGGCGATGCCGCTGATGCGATCTTCCCCATCAATGACCTGGAAGACTACGCACGCTTTCGCGTTGCAGCCGCAGGCAAGCGCAGGGTATTGATCCTGGGCGCCGGGCTGATCGGCTGTGAGTTTGCCAATGACCTGATCCTGGGCGGCTATGAAGTCGATTTGGTGGCGCCTTGCGAACAGGTCATGCCGACTCTGTTGCCCGAGGCTGCGGCGGCTGCCGTGCGCAGTGGGCTGGAAGGCCTCGGCGCGCGCTTCCATCTGGGCCCGCTGATGACCCGCCTGCTGCGCACCAACGACGGACTTGAAGCGCACCTTTCCGACGGTCAGGTCATTGCCTGTGATGTGGTGGTGTCCGCCATCGGCCTGCGCCCCCGTGTTGATCTGGCCGCAGCGGCAGGCTTGCAGATTTCGCGCGGGATTGTGGTCGACCGGATGCTCAAGACCTCCCACGCCAATATCTATGCGTTGGGCGATTGCGCTGAAGTCGATGGGTTGAATCTGCTTTATGTCATGCCGCTGATGAGCTGCGCGCGGGCGCTGGCACAAACCCTGGCGGGCACCCCGACGGCGGTCAAATATGGGCCGATGCCAATCACCGTGAAAACCCCGGTTTGCCCACTGGTGGTGTCGCCGCCGCCCTTGGGTGCGCAGGGCGTGTGGAGCGTCGAAGGGCAGGGCGCCGACATCAAGGCGCTGTGCCACGACCCGGCGGGCAACCTGCTCGGTTATGCGCTGACTGGCGCTGCCGTCATGGAAAAATTGGCCTTGAACAAGGCCCTGCCCCCTCTGTTGGCTTAAATACTGGTCGTTCTGTCGGATAAGCCACGTTATTGAGTAGATAAACGTGGCGCACGTACTGGCGCGGGCCATAACGGCATGCCATCCTCATTTCTGTCTGCCGCAACGTAGAGCCGTTGCAGCACTCGGCCGCTGCTCTGGATGAGCGGCACGGGACATAAAAACAATAAACCGTAGAAAGAGGCTTCATATGCGTAAACCAGAACTTGCAGCCGCCATTGCTGAAAAGGCGGATCTGACCAAAGAACAAGCCAACCGAGTCCTCAATGCCGTCCTCGAAGAAATCACCGGTGCCTTGCACCGCAAAGACAGCGTAACGCTGGTCGGCTTCGGCACCTTCCTGCAGCGCCACCGTGGCGCACGCACAGGTAAAAACCCTCAGACCGGCGAGCCGGTAAAGATCAAGGCCAGTAACACAGTGGCGTTCAAGCCGGGTAAATCTCTGAAAGACAGCGTCAACCCCTAGATATCCGCTGTACGCCTTGGCGGGAGGCGAGCAGTGAAAAAGCGGGCACACCAACGAAGATTGGGTGCCCGTTTTTTGTGGGTAAATTCTGTAGTGTTGTCGCAAATCAACCTACAGATGTACGTTTTTGTCGCATATCGAAAATGGGATATCCGCACTATACATAAGGCCTATGAGCCCCTGTTTCCGTGATCCCCAGGCGTTTGGTCCGGTTATAGGCATATGCCACGCGATCAATTCAGAAGTCGGTGAAATGTTCGCCGTTTTCAGCGTAAAGCCCATAAAACAAGGGTTGAAGCCTGTTAGCTGCGACATTTGGTCACGCTGTGACTTGTAGTTAATTTATCGTCTCGTTACAAAATTCGTTGATGGTCCAGGACTTCGCCTGCAAAATGCCGCGCCCCGCCTGTAAACAGCGGGATCATGCTGATCGGCAGCCCCAGTCGTGCTTGTTTGAGTGCGCTGGCCTATTTGAAGAAAACAAGAAGATCACGCAGGAGATTACACGTGCACATTGGCGTTCCTCTCGAGACCCAGACGGGTGAAAAGCGGGTTGCTGCAACCCCTGAAACCATCAAGAAGCTGATCGCCCAAGGCCATCGCGTCACGGTGCAAAGCACGGCAGGCGTCAGCGCCGGTGTGCCGGACAGCGCTTATGAAGCGGCGGGTGCTGCCATTGGCAACCAGGCCGACGCATTGGCTGCCGAATTGGTGCTTAAAGTCACTGCGCCGAATGACAGCGAACTGGCCCAGATCAAGCCTGGCACGCTGCTGGTCGGGATGCTCAACCCCTTCAGCAACGACACCATCGCCAAGCTGGCCGGGCAGGGCATTACTGCCTTTGCCCTGGAAGCCGCGCCGCGTACTTCCCGCGCGCAGAGCCTCGATGTGCTGTCCTCCCAAGCCAACATTGCCGGTTATAAGGCTGTGTTGCTGGGTGCGCATCACTATCCGCGCTTCATGCCGATGCTGATGACGGCAGCCGGTACGGTGAAGGCTGCACGCGTGCTGGTACTGGGGGCGGGCGTTGCCGGTCTGCAGGCGATCGCTACCGCCAAGCGTCTGGGAGCTGTTGTCGAGGCATCCGATGTGCGTCCCGCGGTGAAAGAGCAGATTGAATCCCTGGGTGCCAAATTCATCGACGTGCCCTACGAAACCGATGAAGAGCGCGAATGCGCCGTCGGTGTCGGTGGCTACGCCCGCCCGATGCCTGCCAGCTGGATGCAGCGTCAGGCGGTTGCGGTCCACGAGCGCGCCAAACAGTCGGACATCGTCATCACCACGGCATTGATCCCCGGTCGTAAGGCGCCCGTGTTACTCAGAGCAGAGACTGTGGCAGAGATGAAGCCTGGTTCAGTGGTGATCGATCTGGCAGCGGCTCAAGGCGGCAACTGCCCGCTGACGGTTGCGGACGAGGTGGTTGTGCAGCATGGCGTCACCATCGTCGGCCACACCAATCTGCCCGCACTGGTCGCCGCTGATGCTTCGGCGCTGTATGCCCGCAACCTGCTGGACTTCATGAAGCTGTTGTTCGACAAGGACGGCCAGCTGCACATCAACCTCGAAGACGACATTGTCGCCGCGTGCCTGATGTGCCGCGACGGCCAAGTCATCCGCAAGAACGGCTGAGGATAAGACGATGGAAGAATTCATCTCCCCGGGTATCTATAACCTGATCATTTTTGTGCTGGCGATTTACGTCGGTTATCACGTGGTCTGGAACGTGACCCCGGCACTGCATACGCCGCTGATGGCCGTCACCAACGCGATCTCTGCCATCGTGATTGTCGGCGCCATGCTCGCAGCGGCCCTCACCGTTACCCCGCTGGGCAAGACCATGGGCACCCTGGCGGTGGCGCTGGCCGCGGTTAACGTATTCGGTGGTTTTCTGGTCACCCGGCGCATGCTGGAAATGTTCAAGAAGAAGGCACCCAAGGCAAAAGAAGAGGTGCGCAAATAATGAGCATGAATCTGGTCACGCTGCTGTACCTCGTTTCAGCCGTCTGCTTCATTCAGGCGCTCAAAGGTCTGTCTCACCCGACCACTTCACGTCGTGGCAACCTGTTCGGCATGCTTGGCATGGGGCTGGCGGTGATCACCACCATCGGCCTGGTCTACAAACTGGCGGCGCTGTCGGACACCACGGCGGGTATCGGTTACATCGTGATCGGCCTGTTGGTGGGTGGCACCGCTGGCTCGATCATGGCCAAGCGCGTTGAAATGACCAAGATGCCGGAACTGGTCGCGTTCATGCACAGCATGATCGGCCTGGCTGCCGTGTTCATCGCCATCGCCGCCGTGGTCGAGCCGCAGTCGCTGAACATTGTAAAGAGCCTGGGCGACGCGATCCCGACCGGGAACCGTCTGGAGCTGTTCCTGGGGGCTGCGATTGGTGCAATTACCTTCTCAGGTTCAGTGATCGCTTTCGGCAAGCTGTCTGGCAAGTACAAATTCCGCCTGTTCCAGGGGGCACCGGTACAGTTTGCAGGCCAGCACAAGTTGAATCTGGTGCTGGGCTTGGCGACGCTGGCATTCGGTCTGTTCTTCATGTTCACCGGCAACCTGACCGCGTTCGCCATCATGCTGGCCCTGGCCTTCGTGATCGGTGTGTTGCTGATCATCCCGATTGGTGGCGCTGACATGCCGGTCGTGGTGTCGATGCTCAACAGCTATTCGGGCTGGGCGGCGGCGGGTATCGGCTTCTCGCTGAACAACTCGATGCTGATCATCGCTGGCTCTCTGGTGGGTTCGTCCGGTGCGATTCTGTCGTACATCATGTGCAAGGCGATGAACCGTTCGTTCTTCAACGTGATTGGCGGTGGCTTTGGTGGTGCAACCGATGCTGCCGGGCCTGCGGGCAGCAAAGAGGCGCGTCCGGTCAAATCCGGTTCGGCTGACGATGCGACCTTCCTGCTGACCAACGCCGACACGGTGATCATCGTCCCTGGCTACGGCTTGGCAGTGGCTCGCGCTCAGCATGCGTTGAAAGAACTGACCGAAAAGCTGACCCATCATGGCGTGACCGTGAAGTACGCGATCCACCCGGTTGCCGGTCGTATGCCGGGGCACATGAACGTGCTGCTTGCTGAGGCCGAAGTGCCTTACGACCAAGTGTTCGAGATGGAAGACATCAACTCCGAATTTGGTCAGGCCGACGTGGTGTTGGTGTTGGGTGCCAACGACGTGGTCAACCCGGCGGCGAAGAACGATCCGAAATCGCCGATTGCCGGGATGCCGATTCTGGAAGCGTTCAAGGCCAAGACCATCATCGTCAACAAGCGCTCCATGGCCAGTGGTTATGCCGGCCTGGATAACGAACTGTTCTATCTGGACAAAACCATGATGGTGTTCGGCGACGCCAAAAAGGTGATCGAGGACATGGTGAAGGCGGTCGACAACGCGTAGCCTTCTTGCGCGTCTAAACCGGGCCCCGGCGTTGAAAACACCGGGGCTTTTTACATTCCACGTAACAGTGTTTTGCGCTGAAACCCGCTAATTAGAGCCTCCCAATGCGACCTTGGTAGCGGGACGAACATAGCTCAAGTCTCTAGACTTGGGCTTCGCTTCCACCCCGAGATAAGAATCCATGTACCGTGATCGTATCCGCTTGCCTTCGCTCATGAGCAAGGTGATGAGTGCGGCTGATGCCGCCGCCATGATTGAAGACGGCATGACCGTCGGCATGAGTGGTTTCACCCGTGCCGGTGAAGCCAAAGCCGTGCCCCACGCCCTGGCCGAACGCGCCAAGCTGTCCCCGCTCAAGATCAGCCTGTTGACCGGCGCGAGCCTGGGCAACGATCTGGACAAGCAACTGACCGAGGCGGGCGTGTTGTCCCGTCGCTCGCCGTTTCAGGTCGACAGCACTCTGCGCAAAGCCATCAATGACGGCTCGGTGATGTTCATCGACAGCCACCTGTCTGACACGGTCGAGCAACTGCGCAATCGGCAGATCAAGGCCGTGGACCTGGCAATCATCGAGTGCGTGGCGATCACCGAAGAGGGGCATCTGGTGCTCAGCACTTCGGTGGGCAACTCGGCCAGCTTCGCCATTCTTGCAAAGCAGGTCATCGTCGAGATCAACCTGGCTCAGCCGCTTGAGCTGGAAGGCCTGCACGACATCTATATCCCGAGCTATCGCCCGACCCGGTTGCCGATTCCGGTGCTTCAAGCCGACACGCGCATCGGCAACCCGGCGGTACAGATCGACCCGGCCAAGATCGTTGGCATCGTCATCAGCAATCAGGCTGACTCGCCCTCCACGGTGCTGCCGCCGGATATGGACACCCAGGCCATCGCCAGCCATCTGGTGGAGTTCTTCAAGAACGAAGTCCGCGAAGATCGGCTGACCAACAAACTCATGCCCTTGCAGGCCGGGATCGGCACCATCGCCAACGCCGTGATGCACGGGCTGGTGGATTCGCCGTTTCATGACATGACCATGTATTCCGAGGTGTTGCAGGACTCGACCTTCGAGCTATTCGACGCGGGCAAGCTCGGTTTCGCCTCGGGCAGCTCCATGACGCTCTCGGCCAGTAAGCATGCCGAGGTATTCGCGGACTTCAGCCGCTACAAATCACGTCTGGTGCTGCGCCCGCAGGAAATCTCCAACCACCCGGAAATCATTCGTCGTCTGGGCATCATCGGCATTAATACCGCGCTGGAATTCGATCTGTACGGCAACGTCAACTCCACCCATGTTTGCGGCACGCGCATGATGAACGGTATCGGCGGTTCGGGAGACTTCTCCCGTAACGCCCACCTGGCGATCTTCGTGACAAAGTCCATTGCCAAGGGCGGCGCCATTTCCAGCATCGTGCCAATGGTCAGCCATGTGGATCACACCGAGCATGACGTGGACATTCTGGTGACCGAACAAGGGCTGGCGGATCTTCGCGGCCTGGCGCCACGGGAACGGGCACGGGTGATTATCGACAACTGTGTGCACCCGGCTTACCGGGACGCCCTGAATGCCTACTTTGCCGCCGCCTGCGCCAAGGGTGGACACACGCCGCATGTGCTGCGCGAGGCACTGAGTTGGCACATTAGGCTGGACGAAGCAGGCAGCATGCTGCCGGTGTGAGGTGAACAGTTGCGGGGCAGCCATACAATTTTCTGCCTCGCAAAGATCTGTTCAGGCTGGTGAAGGAAAAACTGTACTTCTGTACCGGTGTTTTTTGGGGGTCAAAAGCCGCTTTTCACCCAAATAGCGCACATTTTGCACCACAAAGGTGCTAACCCGTACAGTTGCCCCAATAACGAACAAAACAGTGCCTATAAACAGTTAACTGAACCCGCACAATACAGGTGAACTGTGTCTATGGAGATTGACTGGCTGGGAGGAAGATGGGCACCAGTTAAATCACTCTCTAAGCCGCCACAAGCGGAAGGACGCACACCATGGAACGTACAGTTAGTTCCGACCTTTTCTTCGAAAACACCGCTACAACCGCAAAAGCTGCATGGCCTCTTCGCGCTTTCGCTAACCTGATGCTTTGGCAACGTCGCCTGTCCAGCCGCCACCAATTGGCCCGCCTGGATGCACGTCTGCTGGCTGACGCAGGTATCAGCGAGTCGCAACGTTACGAAGAGCTGAGCAAGCCGTTCTGGCGCTAATGGGCGCACGCTGGTCCTGACTTTCAAGGTCACTCGCCAGCAACCCGAATTGCTTCACCAAAACCCGTCGCGGGCAACTGCTGACGGGTTTTGTCGTTTATAGGGTTCGCTTTGTAGGAGCTGCCGGAGGCTGCGAGGGTGTTCTACCAGTCAGCCGCAGTTCGCAGCCTTCGGCAGCTCCTACAGGAACAGGTACAGTTCTCAAGTTAAACTATTCGGCAGGTACAGTTTCATGTCTGGTCAGCCGCTGCGCCTACCACCATGCTAGGCTTACGCCATCCCGCACAATCAATACTGTCAGGGCCTTCACGAAACCAAAGGGCAACCGCGGTTTCTTACTTAGCTTCTTGCCCCACTGGAGTCCTACCATGTCCCGCCTTCGCCTGCTTAGCGCTGCAATCCTGCTGACTGCCGCCACTGCTGCAAATGCTTCCAGCTTTGTCGTCACCACCGACACCCTGGTACGCGCTGTCGATGCGTCAACCAACGCGACTTCGAATGTCACCTCGTCCTTCAAGGATGACAAAATCGTCCTCGCTGCTCGCGACGACGCTGCCAGCTTTGTCGGCAGTGCTGGCGACATCCGTGGCGCGCAGTTGGAAAGTGCCTTCCAGCACATCCGTCAGACCGTTCCACAACTGCAAGCATCGGATGCCGATCTGGCTCAGGCCATTCTCGCCATCTGACGCACCTGTCCGGCAGTCAGCCTGAACAGGCAGGCTGTCGGACTAGCTCTGGATCAGCCATTGCGCTAGCCTTGGATCTCGTTTTCGCCAGCCTTCAATCCCCATGCATTTACCGTCTTTACTGCTCACTTTCTGTACTGCTTCCCTAATCTGGACCGCTCAGGCCCAGGCAATGGATACGAGCACTCAGGGCGTGGTCATTACCGGCTACGTGACCAGCAAAGTGACCACTGCACCTTTCGACAGAAAGCTGATCATTGCGGCGCAGGATGACGCGGCAGTGTTTGTCGCCACCGATGGCGAACTCAGAGGCGCTCAGCTGGAATCGGCGTTAATGGCCTTGCGCCAGACCGAGCCAAAATTGAGTGCCAGCGACCTCGAACTCGCGCAGGCAATCCTCGTCCAATAGCCACTTCACCTCTTCTGTATCACTTGGAGACGTTCCATGCGTACCCCCCTGATTGCCGCCTCCCTCGGTCTGTTCATGCTGGCCGGCGTTGCCCAGGCGCAAACCGTCGTGCAAACCAGCAACATCATCGTCAATGCGTTCGGTCGCACCATCGACTTCACCTCGGACACCACCACCTCGATCCGTGATTCCAAAGTCGTGATCCAGGCCAAGGACGACGCGGCCAGCTACGTCGCCAGTGGCGGCGATATCCACGGCTCGCAACTGGACGCCGCGTTCGACACTCTTCGCGCCCGCGTCCCTGAAGCTCGCGATGCCAGTGATCAGGTGCTTGCCGAAGCTATTCTCGCTCTGTGAGGCGCCTCTGCGTCTGGCTGATTGCGGGCGCGCTGGCGCTGATCGGCAGCAATGCGTTCGCTGACCTGAGCCTGGCGCTGGACACCAGCGGGCTCAGCCCTGAGCAACAAAAGGCCAGCCAGACGCTGCTTGATGAAGCACTTGCCGCTTTGCCACCAAAGTTTGTTCAGGACCTGGACCGGCGCATTGACGTGCGCTGGTCTGCCGACATGCCTGCCAATGCCTATGGCCAGGCCTCCGGCCCGTATCGACTGGACCTCAACAGCAACCTGCTGGCAGGCCTGACCGACGGCAGCGCTGCGAACAAACAGACCAACCGCCCCCACGGTACGGTGCGCCGGGAAATGCTGGCCACTGTGCTGCACGAACTGACCCATATTTATGATCGCGGGCGCTTGTGGTCATCGGCCCAACGCGCGGTGATCTTCCAGTGCGGACGGCGCAGCAGTTCGCTGGGCAAAGTGGGCCTGCCAGATTATTGCCGAGGCCAGACCGAGCGTCGCTTCACCCTCAGCGATGACCCACGCCTGCTGGATCTGGCCGGCTGGCCGCAATACGTGGGCCGTCGCGGCGAGCGTGAAGAACACAACGGCCAGGTCGCCCGCAGCCCGGACATCTACGAAACCACCAGCCCGCTGGAATTCGTCGCGGTCAACATGGAGTACTTCCTGCTTGATCCGTCCTACGTCTGCCGTCGACCAGCGCTGTACGCGTATTACAAGGAACAGTTCGGCTGGGCGCCTGCCGCCAAAGAACAATGCCCGTCGTTCTACCCTTATTTGAATGCCGGTAACGATTTCGGCCGTGAACCTCTGGGCAAGCTTGACCCGGAGCGTGTGTACGCCGTCGACTACCTGCTGGCCGAAGCCAATCAGAACATGATGAGCCGGTGGGGCCACAGCATGCTGCGGCTGGTGATCTGTCGACCCGGTCGCCCGCGCGGACCGGACTGCCGACTGGATCTGGACCAGCATCTGGTGCTGTCCTATCGAGCGTTTGTTGGCGATGTGCAGTTGTCGAGCTGGGATGGCTTGATGGGCGCTTACCCGTCGCGACTGTTCGTGCTGCCGCTGGCGCAAGTCATCGATGAATACACCAAGACCGAGCTTCGCAGCCTGGCGTCAGTTCCGCTGAAACTGTCCCGCCCTGAAATCGAAGGCTTGGTGCAGCACGCGGCTGAAATGCACTGGAGCTACGACGGCAATTACTTTTTCATCTCCAACAACTGCGCCGTGGAAAACCTCAAACTGCTGCGAAGTGGCACCAACAATCCCAAGCTGGTTGACCTGGATAGCATCCTGCCCAACGGCTTGCTTGAAGTGCTTAAAGGTCGAGGGCTAGCCGACACCAGCGTGCTGGACGACCCCAAAGAGGCGCTGCGCAAAGGCTACCGTTTCGACTCCTACCGCGACCGTTATCAAGCGATGTTCGAGGTGTTGAGCAAACACTTGCCGGTCAAGCAAACCAAGGTGGAAGACTGGATGTCTTTGCCTGCCGAAGAACGCAGGCAGTGGCTGCCTCAAGCAGACCTGCGCACCAGCGCCGCGATGTTGCTGCTGGAGCAGGCCAGCCTGCGTCGGCAGTTGCTGCTGGCTCAGGATGAAGTCAAACAACGTTACCTCAGTGCCCGCGAGCAGAAGGACGGCAGCGTTTCGCGAGCCACCGGCACGCTGCAGGAGATCCTTGCCAGCAGCGGCTTCCTCAGTCGCCCGGCCGAACTGCTCGATAGTGGAGGCTACGGTTTACCCCAGGCGGCAGAGTGGAAACGCCTGGAAGATGAAAGCAGCCAGCGCCAGAAACAATTACAGCGCCTGACTGGCGACCTGGACAAGGAAGTCCGGGCGTTGCTCGAACCCAAGCGCGCCAGCGAAATCGCCGCCAACGAAGCCAATCTCAAGCAACTCGGTGACCACCTGCGCGCGCTACACAAAGCCGCGGGCGGATTGGAATTGCCTTAGGCTTTTACCGGCTGCTTCTTGCGTGGTTTCAGGTACTTCATCAAGCCCTGAAACCACATCACCAGCCCGGTGTTGCCGGTGACCTGAATGTCCTTGTTCTGAATCCCCTGCATGAACGCCAACTGCTTGTTCTTGGCCTGCAGCGTTTCAAAACCGTAGGCAGCATCCTTGAAGGCGATCACGAAAGCCGAATCCGCCACCACGCCGGATGCGCTGCGCACCCGTTGGCCGCTGATCACAAAATGCCTGGCGACCTTGCCGTCGAGAGTCTGTAGCTGAAAGGTCAGCTCTTTGCCCGCCAATTGCTGCTGAAAAGCCGGGTTATTACGGCTGGCTCGCGCCATCAGCAGCCCGAGCATCCAGAGTAGAAAACGAAATTTCATGGTCACGCCTCAGCGCAAAAGTAAGCCGCATTAAATCAGCCGGGTGCGCAGTGTAGCGGTTTGTTTGTGCCTGATCAGTAGCCAAATCGCAGGAGATGGAGGCTTTTTCGTGACTGATTGGTCACGGCTTACTCTCTGTGGGAGCTGCCGAAGGCTGCGAATGTGGCGCCGTTCGCAGCCTTCGGCAGCTCCCACAATCACCCACAAAAAAGCCGCTTCGCGTGGGAAGCGGCTTTCGCTCTACTGGCCGTTCAAACCAGAGCTTTTTAATCAGCGGATGCTGCTGATGCTGCCTTTGTTACCGGTGACTTTCACGCCGACCTTTTTGAAGATGAAGTAGTCTTCTACGTTCACTTCATAGCGCGGCGCAACGATCAGGTCGGCACCCGAAGATTTCACAGCCTTGTAAGCCGCTGCGGCTTTGGTTGTAGAAATCGGATCAGGAATTGGCAGGCCCAGGCTACCCAGAGCACCGCCGCCAGCACCGCCTCCATAAACAACGCCATCGGCAAATTGCGTATCGCCGCCGAACGCGAAGAAGTTGAACAGGATGTTGGTCGACGACTCACCACTGATGGTTTCGCCTACTTTAACGTCTGCTTTCAAGTCACTTTTAACCACGGCTTCAAGCGGTGCGCTTGGTTGGCTCATGTTGTAACTCACACAGCCGCTGGTGGTTGCAATCAGCGTTGCAAGGCCAGCGGACATCCACAGCTTTTTCATTTAGAAATTCCGGATAGTTTTGTAAGAGATAAACAGCGGCGGGACTTTAAAAGAATTTTAAGTTTAAAAATGTCAGACGAATCCGAGGGTTGTGTGAGATTGGTGGGTAATGTTGTAAGAGGTTTCCGATCTAGATGTCGGGGGTGCAGCGGGCTTTAAAACTGTATCTTTCCGATTGGCACCGTACAAAATGCATCGTGCAGTTCTCGAGCAGTTATTGTTCGGCGGTTGGCATCCAGATTGAGCGCTAGCCGCAAGGCAGGCCAAAAGCGAACCGGTAAATTTTCAGGTGCTTGAAGCTGATTCCAGCGTCGTTCAGCGCGTGCCTGGGTAGAAAGCATTGTGCCAAAGGGATGTTTGCCACCTGCAATTTCAAAGAGCACACAGCCCATGGCAAAAACATCGGTTCGGGGAGAAATCATGCCGCCTTCTTCAAGCAGCTCCGGAGCTGCGTAGCGGGGCGTCCAGGCTTTAAAACGTTCCTTGCTCAGCCGGGGTAGTTTGCTCAATGGCCCCTTCGTTGCCTGGGCTAATCCAAAGTCAAACAGGCGAGGGCCGTTGTCGGTCAGCATGAGATTTCCGGGCTTCAAATCGCCATGCACCACGCCTCGCTCATGGCAATGCGCCAAAGCAGCCAGCAAAGGGACTGCTATGTCTTGAAGCTCGAACGGCGCCACGCCGGTGGGCTGCTCGCAGAGCAATGCTTCCAGTGTCTTGCCGCGCATCAGCTCTTGGGTGAAAAAGGCCCGTCGAGAGGCGGGGTCCACATCGAAAGTATCAACCTTTACGACATTGGGATGGCGTAGATGGCGGGTGAGAGCGAATTCACTGTAGAGCAGCAAGTCTGCATCCGGCGCCTCACTCAACTCATCGCCCATCAACTTTATAGCGACACAGGGATCAGGCTCGCCGAACTGTGCACACAACACGTCCCGTGCGCGATAGATCACACCCATGCCACCTGCACCCAGCACCCCTTCAAGTTGATATCGGGCACATAAAATCTCCGGCAGTTCATAGGCCGAGGTGCGGGCAGCGCTTGCGGAGTCCGGCCCGATACCCAACCCTCCGGCCAGGGCGAAAGAAGTCAGATCTCCGGCTTGCGCAGGACGAGCGCTGTCGGTGCTCATGTATGAATCACCACCGCCGTCAGGTTATCGACGGCCGCGCCGCTCAATGTGATGTCGAACATAGTGCTCAAGGCTGCGTAGGGCGATGCCATGTTCAACGCATGTCCGAGGGTGCTGTGATCGAGTGCTTGATGAAGCCCGTCGGAGCACAGGAGAAAGACGTCGTTGTGCTGAACGTTCAGCTCGACCACATCAAGATGCAGCTTTTCTCGGGTTCCCACCGCTCGCGTCAATGCCTGAGCCTGGGGATGGCGCATTGCTTGTTGTGGGCTGATCTTTTGCTCATCGAGAAGACGCTGAAGCAACGTGTGGTCTCGTGACAGTTGATACAGCCGCTGTTGCCGCCATAGATAACAGCGGCTGTCGCCTGCCCACATACAAATCGCCCGTGGACCCTCGATCATCAGGGCGACCACGGTACTTCCGATCACACTGGACCTGCCATCACCTGCGGCAAGCTCCCCCAGTTGCTGGTGAACGTCCAGCACACACTGACGCAGCGCTTGAGCCCGAGCTTCCAGACGAGCATGCGAGTTCAGTGCGGCAATGCGGCTGACGATCAATTGGCTGGCAACGTCGCCACTTTGGTGGCCTCCCATTCCGTCCGCAACCACCCAGACCCCTTGGGCTGGGTAGTCGAGAAAGGCATCTTCGTTACGCGCCCTGACTTTGCCTCGATCGGTGCGGCCACTGCTATGGCACGACTGTCCGGCTGTCAAAGTTGCCCCAGAAGCCGGAAGCGGCGGATCGCATTCAGGTCAAAAGGGTTTGGAGAACGTTGGCTGGACAGCAGGTAATTGACTCGCAAGCCACCGACATTGGCTTTGAGCACCATGACATCGCGGCCACGCAGGTACTCGGTCTGCATCAAATCGAACAGACGAAACAGCGACCAGGGCCCCGTATTCTCTTCAATTCCCAGCGCACGGCCTGCGATTTTCTCAAGCACCAGGCTGGTACGTCCGTCTTCGGCATCAACCGGCCATTTGAAGGAGACTGGAATAATGGGCCCATGGCGATACTCCATTTGCTGGTTACCCAGGCGGAACTCGGCACGGCTTACACTTGGGTCTAGCGTGTAGGGCTCAAGCTTGAATTGGACCTGCGGTTCGTTCGGATTCTCGGCAAAGAAACTGCGACGGATAACATGAGCGTTGGCCATCTGCTCCAGGAAACCCCGCGACATAGGCAGACTGCGCCCGTCAACGCTGCGCAGACGGTAGTTGCCCGGGGTCCCGCTCACGAATGGACGCAGGTAACTGTCGAAGAATTTGTCCATGACGCCCTGGGTCTTGAAAAACTCTCGGAAATCATTGAGCGCCACGTCACTGGTGCTATGGGCATTGAACGGATAGCGCTTGTCGAGGGCGTTGCCGTAGAAGCTCAGCAGCTCACTCTGATAACGCTGGTTAAGGTATTGATAGGCGTCTGCCAGAACCAGCGACCAGGTGTCGTCGGCCGTTGCGTTCAACCAGCCATTGATCGGCGCAGGTAGCCGAGTCGAGGCATTTCGAAGCGACCCAATCGGATCTCGCTGGCCTGCCATACGTCCTTTCGCCAACTCATAAGCGGTTTGTTCCTGTTGGCTGGAACGCGCCAGGTTCGACAGCTGCAGTTGCATCTCATTGAGCGCCTGCAACGAAGGGATAAGGTCGGCCGCTGGCCCGTTATTTTCATCAAGTAGGCGATGAAGAGGTTCGAAGCGCCGTTGTAGTGATTTCTTGGCGGTATCGGGCAGTGCTTTGGTCACCGCTTCTTTGGCTTGCTCCGCTGCGGCCTTGGCCACGTTGCCCAAGGCAGTTGTTTTCTTGAGGCCATTGGTCTTGAGCAGTTCGATCTGCTCGTCGAGTGTTTGAAAATGCGTGTTGTCGCGTATCTCTATCAATAGTTGCAGCAGGGGTGAATGAGCTGCCGTCAGGCTTGCCAATTGATCGGCACCCTCGGCCGCAGTGGTGAAACTTTGCAACCCGACGCGTCCTACTGCCTCACTCCAGTGGTTGGCATAGTCGCGGAAATACAGCTGCTCCAACTCCACCATCAGGCGTCTCAAGTCCATTTCGCTGATGTTGGATCCCTCGCCCAATACCCAGTTGTCGCGCAAGATCGTACTGACCAGCGCTGTACCTTTGCTGACAAAGCTTTGCTGATAGCCCTGCTGGGTAAAGAAGCCAGGAATGATGTAGTCGGCGCCTGAAAATGCAGCACCATGCGACCCCAGGTGCTGGCCGAGGCGATACGTCGGCAAGCCATGCGCCTGGTCACGCAACGCACGGTACACAACATTGGCCATGGACTCCCCGCGCAGGATCTGGCGAGCCTGTGTGACCAACTCGGTATTGAGCGGATAGTTGAATGGCTGATCAAGCAAGCGCTGGAGGTGCCCTCCGAGCCCATTCTGAGCGGAAGTATTGCCGCTGTAGCGAATGGACCAGTCAGTAGCGATCCATTCTTTGAGCCAGTCGGTATCACGGCGCTCGCTCAGGTCCAGCATCAGATAGGCGCGCAGGCTTCCAAGCAGTCGGTCGCGATCCTGAAGGTTGCTGCGGATCTGCCGTTCCAGGGACGCAGCGACTCGGGGAAGTAGTTGCTTCTCCAGATCATGTCTGTAAGCAGTAGCCAGCACGCGATTACTGGGTTCGCCTTGATACAGACCGCTGCGCTCATGCAGCGCGATAGCGTCCACATTGGGAAATATAGTGCTGGCGTCGAAGCTTGTGTCCAGGACTTTCAGAGCTACGAGTTCATCATCCTCAGGGTTCAACCCAGAGCGGAGCTGCGCCAGCTGTCCGCCAAGCTCGCGAACTTTTTCCAGTCGGTCATGGTTGGTGGAAAAGCCATGCGTCCACGCCAGCGCGAAGCCGATCAGCACAAATATTGCGCCGCCGTAGAGTGCCCGGTGCCGCCAATGAATGCGCTTGGCCTCGCGGGAGTCAAGCCCGGCCAGCTCTGCTTCAGGGAATATGACTCGGCTCAGCAGATGGTGGATGAAGCGCGAGCGTCCGGCCCGCAAGGTGGGCAAAACCTTGCTCGCCATACCGGTTTTTGCGCCAATGGACGCTGCGTCTTTATCCAGTGCGTCAGCCAGATGTGGCGCGCTGGTCAGGTAGAAGCCGCGTAACTGACTCGCCCTTTGATATCGGCTGCCAGTAAAGGCCATATCGACAAACAGACACAACCGCTCGCCCAGCTTGGCAAGGTGGTTTGGGAACTCCAGAATGAGGCCGCGACGGCCAATATCGCGTTCGACATGCAGGCGCGGCACTACTTGATCGTTGAGCCGGTGAAGGAGCGCATCAAACTCTGCCCGCAACACAATGGCGTCGGTACCGTTCTGCTCCTTGGAGAAGGTGGTGCCGAAGACTTGGTCGCTTTCTTCGCGGGACAGTTGATCGAAGAACGCATCAAAACCCTGCACACGGTCAGCTTTGCTCAGTATCAGATACACCGGCAGGTTGACGTGCAGGCGTTGCTGCACTTCTTTGAGTCTTTGACGCACCTGGCGTGCCAGGATCTCTACATCAGTTTCCGCGCCGCGCAGGCTATCGATATCGATAGTCACAAGAATGCCGTTGAGCGGTCGGCTGCGGCGGCGCTTACGCAGTTGCGTAAGCAGCGTTGCCCAAGCGGACTTGGCGACTTCATCTTGCTGCGTCAAGTAGCGCCCGGAGGTATCAATAAGGACCGCGTTATTGGCGAAGTACCAGTCGCAATAGCGTGTCCCAAGTGTGTCGCGTGTCAGCTTGCGTTCGAGCTTGTTGAGTGGGAAGTCCAGCCCCGAAAAATCCAGCAGGCTAGTCTTGCCGACGTTTGTCGGCCCAATGACCAGATACCAGGGTAGCTCGGTGCGCCAGCGTTCACTGTGGCCGCTATAAAGGCTCGAAGTTTTGAGGGTTTGCAGTGCATCCAGAAAGCGTCCGCGCAGTTCTTTATGCTCTTCGTTTATTTTTTCCGCTGCCTCCAGACTGGACTGCCCGGAGCTGCTGTCGTCTTGGCTTTTTCGTACGCCCGCACGCCATCCGGCGAAGACCATCAACAATCCCCACAGCAAGAACACGATGCTGATACTCAGCCAGCGATTTGCCGGGCTCTCCCAGAACTTGTTGTCTGAAATCGCAAACACTGGCCCTGCGAACCAGATCAGCAATACGACAGCCAGAACGATGAGCAGCGACCAGACCCATGTCTTGCTCAGGGTAGTCGCCAGTTTCTTCAGAAAGTCTTTCATTGCACGTCTCTGGATTGCGATTGTGGCTGCGGCCATGTAGGTGCCGACTGATCCGGTTGATAGGGTTGGAGCACGGCTTCGCGCTGCTCGCCCAGAACCCAGGCAAATCCTGAGTACATTCCGGTCAGGCATATCAGAATGAAGATCACCACCAGCCACCAGGGGACAATGCGTACGAGGCGTCGGCGTCCATCGTTGAGCCCCTCCCAATGGGGCGATAACTCACGAGGAACTTCGCCACGCAGTTTCACAATTTGCCGATAAAGGCTGTCGCGGATGCCCTCCAGCTCGATTGACCCGCGAGACTTGACCCGATATTTACCCTCGAAACCCAGCGCCAGGCAGATGTACATCAACTCCAGCAGCGGGGAGTATTTGTCGGGGTTATGCAGCACCCGATCAAGCAAATGGAAGAACTTCTCTCCCCCTGAGGTTTCGCCTTGAAACTGGCTAAGCAGGCTCATTTTCGACCATTCGCTTCTGTCGCCCCATGCGGTCGTCGTCACGGCTTCATCAACAACCGTGCACAGCACATAACGGGCAGCCTGTATCTGCGAGCTCTCGCCCCCGTTTTGCACCGCGGCGACATCGAATACCCGTATCCGCTCGCACAGGCGCGCGTTGAGCTCGGCAAACACTTGCTCTTGCGGGCTCGTTTTGAGGCGAATGATCTCCGATAGCAACGGTGCCGCGGCACGGATCAGGGGGTTCAAACTCACACTGAACGTTTCGGCGGGCTGGATGCGGGCGGCGTATACCATCCGGTCTTCCAGGGGTTCAAAACGCGGTGCTGAGAAGTCGGTGAGCGGCGTTTGCGTAGACCCTGTTTCTTGATGAGCCAACAGGACGGTCTTGTCGCTTTGTGGTTTTTCCATTTCCATGACGGTCAATTCCTGATTGCCCACAAGTTCAACTCCAGATCCACGAACTCGCCAGAGACATGCAGTGCAAATCCCCCAGAACTTTCCAGTTGCGAGCGCTCTCTGGCATTCAGTTCAAGCAAGAAATATGTTTTGTTTGCGTGAAACGGGATCTGCCGCGGGGCCACTGGCAGCGGCTTGACCTTGATGCCAGGCAGATGAAGGTTGACCAGTTGGCGAATGCTTTCCACGGGTGCGACTTTCAGGTGAGCAGGCAGGCGCTTGCGCAGGTCTTCGGAGTCGCAGGCCGCGCTGGCCGCCAATACGAAAGTTGCCGTGCTGAGCAATGATCGGTCCGAAAGTGCCGCCACGAAAATGCCGTATTGCCGGGACTGCAACTCCAGCTCAATTGCGTGCTGCTCCAGTACCATCGACAGCATGTGTCGAAGTTGGCCCATCAATGCGCGCAAGCTCGCGGCCTGGTCGCAGTGTTCGTACACAAGGCCGAGTTGAGGGCGCTTGTTGTCACTGGAAAAGGTGCTCAGCTCACCCAGTGCCCCGAGTAAAACGCTGTACAACTCTTCTGGATGTACCTGTTGCTGGCTCAAAAGATGACGCAAAACCAGCTCAGTTCGGTTGATCAGCTGCAACATCATGAAGTCGCCAACCTCGGCGGCCCCACCTTTGCCGCTGGCCTGAATGCGCTCGGCAATCTTTTCCCCGCGGTGCGTCAGTAACGCGATGATTTCGTTAAGGCATGACAGCAGGTAATCGCTGGAGTGGGTGTACAGGTATGAGGGGGAGAATTGCGCATTGAGCTTTATTCCGGCATTGGCCGAGATGTCTCCAATTTCGCAGATTTTGAGTTTTACGTAGGCCTTGTGAGCCGGTTGCTCGCCCAGCAACAGACTGAAATGTGGCCGCGCGCAATTGATTACAGTGCAAGAGTCACTGCCGGCATTGGAGTCCGCGACTTCGAGGTCGTATTGGGTAAAACGCGCCAGGACGTCTACTTGATCGGATCGCCTGGACTCGATTATCCCGCCACTGAGCAGAGGCAGCGCCAGATAGACCGACGCGCTACCGCTGTTGGGAGGGATATCGAGCATCAGGCCCTCGTTACTGCGCTCCAGATCGAAAAAGCTGCCATCCGGCAATATTCCCGAAGCACGGCTGATGACCACTTTGCTGAGGTTGAACTGTTGAGGGTCAATCTCTAGCTCGAAAAACCCCCATGCATTGCGGTGCATCAGCCGGGCTTGCGCTTTGATCAGCTTTTCGAAGTAGCGGTCATTTTGCTGCAGATGCTGGGGGCGCAGCAGCATCCCTTCTTTCCAGATGACTTTATCGGTATTCATCAGCGACCTTCCCCGGTGAACGCGTCGCTGACCAGGTTAATGCCGGTATGGTCAAGGTTCAGTTTTACGGGCGTCATGGCCCCCGCATTAACCTGAACTACATAACGCCATTTTGTCTCTGGAAGATCACGATAGGCCGCCAGCACGCCCACATAGCGGCTACCTTCCTGTACGCGCAGCTTGAGTGTCAGACGCTCACCCGGACGCAGCTCCAGCTCTTCAGCCGCAACCAGATCCGGAGCAAGAAGCTCTTTGGCTTGTCCGTAGAGGCTGAAGAAATCCGCTGTCTCAAACGTGACGGGGTTTTTCAGCTCGAGTAAGCGCACGACGACCGGGGAGGGGCGGCCGTTGATATCTGGATTGAGCTGATCGCTGGCTGCGAGCTCCAGCTCAAGTCGAGTCTGAGTCGAATAAGGGGAGAGGGCCGCACAGCCAGCCAGCATCCATGCAAGGGTCAGCATGGTCAGGGCTTTGATACGCAACATGGGGAGTTTCCTTAGTGTTCGATGTGCAAGGTGGCCAGCAAACGCACCTGTTCTTCATAGGCCTGAGCGAAGTCTCGGGCCAGCAGGCGTTCGCTCCATTCCTGATCCGCACACAGGGTCTGGTGGTGGCGCTCATAGGCTTGCCAGCGTTTGGCCTGTGTGAAGAACAGCGGCTTTCTTGCATCGCGGTCAAAGCGCAACGACAGCTGTTGTGGTGCGAAATGCTCCAGCGCTCCGCGAAGCGCTGCACGGCTGGCCGTTAACATCGCCACCTGATGAGCCTGAATGTCTCTAAAGGCCTTGGTCACGGCCCGCTCCGCCGATAGCTGCCCGGATCGCGGGGTGTTGAGCAGCAAACCGATTGCTTCGCTGGCGTCGCCTGCGTACTTGAGCGGATTGTTGCCGGAGTGTTGCGCCATGCTCAGCGCCAGCCGCAGCTCATTTTTCAGTTCGCTGCGTGTGCGCAAAGTCTGTTGCAAGCCGCTGATACTCTGCTTGAGTAGCCGCGCTACATTGACTGCGAAGGCTTCTCGGTGCTCCTGATCCATCGCATTGAGATCCACGCCCACGCCATCGGCAAAACGCGTCCAGAAATCTTCGCTCTGGGGTGGTGCCGATGTTGGTTCAACAGCGGCTGTGGTCTGCTGTTCAGGCACCAGTCCGGGTATCAACAGATTCTGCGTGTCCGCTGAGCCATAGCTCACGCCCTGCTGCGATGCCTGCTGTGGGGCGAACGAAGGAAGTAACTCGTCCAGATCAGGACCGAACTCCTGATGGTCCGTAGTATTGAGAATATCGAGGTCCAGAAACGCATCGTCCGGAATGTAACTTTCAACGACTGGTGAGTGCTCCACTGCGCCGACATAACCCGCCGGGTCCCGGACCAGTCGCGCCACCATCTCGAATTTACCCAGGCGGTATTGGTTACCGTGCTCGATAAGATGGGTTTCTCCTTTGCGCAGCTGGTGTCCACTTGGCAGTATTTGCGTGCCATTGGTGCTCAAGTCCGTCAGGTAGAACTCACCGTGGTCGAAGGTGATTCGAGCATGCTGGCTCGATACATGACTGGCTTTGTCCCGAATGATCCAGTCGCAATGGTCGGCACGTCCGATCAGGCCTCCGGCCTGCTTGAACGTTTTGCATGGGGCCTGCCCGGCAACTGGCGGCTCGCCACCTGATAATTCAAAAATCAGTTCCATCGTGAGTTGCTCCTTGGGCTCACTTTCCACGGTTGACTGACAGCGGCTCACCCAGAGGTCGATACTCGTTGTCGCTGAATTTGTAGTGCCCGGTACATCCACTCATTCCAAGCATCACGAACACGAATAAAAGGATGGTTTTCCAGAGGGGAACTAGCATTTGGATGTTTCCTGCAGTTGAGGCGAGGCAGCGACCACACAGCGGCTGCCGAAGTTGAACAAAGGGCCGATCATTGGCATCTTCATCAGGAGAACTCACAGGCGACAGTGTTCTCATGGAGGGTGGCGCGCACATGCGATAACGTTTGCCCTTCAGCCATTGAAGCGAGCAATCGATCAGCAATTAATGGCATGACGTGTAACTCGATGAGGTGGTCGATAAGCCGGGCCCCGCTTTCTCCCTGCACACACCGGTCGGTCAGGTGATCGATCAGAGATGAGCTATTGCTGAAATTCAGTTTTCGACTGCGCAGGCGTTCGCCGAGCCGTTGCAGCTTCATCTCAACCAGCTCCCGCATGACGCTGCCACCGACCGGGTAGTAGGGCACGACCCTCATGCGAGCCAGCAAGGCGGGTTTGAAATGCTTGCTGAGTACCGGCCTGATGGCCTGCTCCAGCTGTTCCGAGCTGGGTCGATCACCCTGCGCGCACAAGGCATCAATGCGGTCGCTTGCCAGGTTGGAGGTCATCAGAATCAAGGTATTGCGAAAGTCGATTTCACGGCCTTCGCCATCGTTGGCAATGCCCTTATCGAATATTTGATAGAACAGATTCATCACGTCCGGGTCGGCTTTTTCGACCTCGTCGAGCAACACCACTGAATAGGGCTTGTGGCGCACGGCCTCGGTCAACATGCCGCCTTCGCCGTAGCCAACGTAGCCGGGGGGCGCGCCGATCAAGCGCGAGACCGTGTGCTTTTCCTGAAATTCGGACATGTTGATGGTGGTCACGAAGCGCTCGCCGCCATACAGGAGGTCTGCCAGTGCCAGCCCTGTCTCGGTCTTGCCAACCCCGCTGGGGCCCACCAGCAAGAACACTCCAACAGGTGCGTCAGGCTTGTTCAGGCCAGCTGCCGTGGCGCGCATAGCGCGGTCAAGTGCCTGCACAGCCTGCTCTTGACCACGAATTCGCTGCCGTAAATCCATGGCAAAAGTTGCGACCTTGGTGCTGTGTTCGCGTGCCAGTTGCGTCAACGGAATTCCTGTCCACGCGCTCACGACTTCTGCGACCAGTCGAGGACAGACTTCAAAGCTGACGAGGCGCTCTACTGCGTGAGCTTCGGTCAAGGTTCGCTGGACCTGCTCGAGTTCGGCGTCCAAGTCGTCCAACGTATCAACGGACTCTGCCAGCTCATCTGCGGACTCAGCGTTATGAGTCAACAACGCTCGGCGCTGGCGCAATGTGAGCAATCGCTCTGCCAACTGCTGCTGGGCAAGCCAGCGCTGCTCCAGATCCGTCGCTTCACTGCGCGCTTGTTCGATGCGCTCCCCTAGCGCCTGTAAAGCTTCATGATCCACCGTCAGACCGGCACTCGCATCTCGATTCAGGGCGCTTTGCTCACGACAGCTTTCGGCGAGTTCGTTGCGCAAACGCTCAAGGCTTTGAGGTGCAGCAGCAAGGCTGATGCGGACTCGGGCGCATGCTGTGTCCAGCACATCAACAGCTTTGTCGGGCAATTGGCGGCCTGCGAGGTAGCGTGCAGAAAGTTCTGCCGCCGCGACCACTGCATCATCGCGTAGATAGATGCCGTGACTTTTTTCGTAGACGTGCGCCAAACCTCGCAAAATCGTAACGGCCTCTTTGATCGTCGGCTCATGCAGTTGCACCGGCTGGAAGCGTCGGGCGAGGGCTGGGTCTTTTTCGAAGTATTTTTTGTATTCAGTCCAAGTGGTCGCCGCAATAGTGCGCAGTTCTCCTCGAGCCAGAGCGGGTTTAAGGAGGTTGGCGGCATCGGAACCGCCTTCCTGGCCTCCAGCACCGATTAACGTATGGGCTTCGTCAATGAAAAGGACTGCGGGAACTGGAGAGCTTTTAACCTCATCTATGACGCCTTTGAGCCGACGCTCGAACTCACCTTTTACGCTCGCGCCGGCTTGCAGCAACCCCATGTCCAGAGACAGCAACGCCACGTCCTTGAGAGTCTGGGGCACCTCTCCTGCCACGATCCGCAAAGCCAGACCTTCCACGACCGCGGTTTTACCGACACCCGCCTCGCCCACGACTATGGGGTTGTTTTTGCGGCGTCGTGCGAGGATGTCGATCATCTGCCGAATCGAGTCGTCCCGGCACAGCACCGGGTCGAGGTTGCCCTCTCGAGCTTGTTGAGTCAGGTTGTGTGTGAAACGCGTCAGCAACGATTCGCCTTGCGAGTGTCGCGGGGCAGGGGCTTGGTCTGGCTGTTGAGCGCGTGCGAAGTCTTGCAGGCGCTCGATGTTGATTTGCCCAAGCAGCAGCTGATAGTGACTGCCCGCATAACGAATCGGATTCTGTAATAACGCCAGAAGCAGCGCAGCCTGGTCGACCTGGCTTTGCCTCAAATCGAGGGTAGTCACCAGCAGCGAATCCTGCAGCCATTGCACCAGCTCGGGAGAGAACACCGGGTTGCGTGATTCATTATGTTCGGCGCGAGGCTGCAATGCCGTTGCCAGTTCGCCTGCATCGAGCTCGGCATCAAGCAGAGCTCGGCGTAGCAGGCTTTGGGGGCGGTCAAGCCATATCAGCAGCAGATCCTCGACCAGGATCTTGCTGCCGCCTCGGGCTACGCAGCGCTCGGCGCAGCTTTCCAGATCACTACGGCATTGGGCATCCAGCGCTCGAATCAGCTGCTGAAGGTCTAGATTGATCATCGTTAATGAGTCCTTGTGATGTTGCTGCCGAGAGTCACCACACCATCGGCGGTTTCGCGGCCCAGCCAACTGGTCCAGCCGAGACGACATTCGCTTTGAGCGCATAGCCGTAGGTCATGAATTTCTTCCTGGCGCAGCACCAGGCGAATGTCGTAACTCAAGGGGTCGCGCAAACTGAAACGCACCAGAGCGCAGAGCGGCTGATAGCCGTCACCGTTTGGCAGGAACTCGTGGAAGCGCGCCCAGCTGAGCTCCCGGATGTGGATACGAAATTTTCCGCTTCGATCGTGTACGTGTTGGCCGAGGACTAGCTCCTTGCCTAACACGCTGTTGAGCGTGCCCAGACAGTTCCGCTGCTCGTCGATAATCTCGACGGTGCGCAACATGCACTGTTCAATGGCCAGTTCTGCATGCTTGAAGTAGTAACGCAGCACTGCCTCGATTAATGCGGCTGAGTGGGCTCGGAGACTTAGCAGCCCCAGATACGGCAACAAGCGTTTCCAGTTGAGCTCGTTGGCCTGGCGAATCTGGTGACTGCCCAATCCGATCAAAGCAAACAGCTGACGGGAAAAAGAATCAGTGGCTCCTTTTTCGAAACTGGCTCGGTAACGATATTTACGCCAAATTGGCATCAGCAAGCGGTGCAGACGATGATTGAACAGGTCGAGAAACGTCCGAGTTGGATTGGCTTCATCGCTGCTATCGCCCAGGGATTGCTCGACATAGAAAACGGGCAGCGGAGAACCGGCCCCCGTTAGATTCAGCAGGTTTAGACGCATGCGGGCGCGCAACTGGCCGCGCTCCTCGAAGAACTGAATACGATCAATATCGCTACCTGGGAAACCCAGGCTTGGATTGGCCTGAAACTCGATCAGGTCATACAGTTGGTCTTGAGTCAGGTCAGGATGCGCCTGACGCAATGTTTCCTGAGTCAATTGGATAGCCTGAAATAACGAGTATTCCCGTATCGCGTGTGTCATTGGATTCAGAGGACTGGCTGCTGGCCCATGCGTGGCGTCCATGCGTACACCTCCCCCTTGGTAGTTTTGACGTAAAGCTCATGAAAGGAGTTGAGGCTCGCGTACAGAGCAAAAAACTCGTTGAGCACTGATGCAAAGAGAAAGACATCTCCGTCGCAAACGAACTGTGTAGCGTCGACTGCCAGCTCGGTTCGCAACCCCCTCACTGGCAAACCCTCGAACAATCGGTCGACGGCTGAATGGCGGATCGATTGCAGCCCGCTGAGCATTTTTCGACTGACGTTGGCGCTGTTGCGGTCGTAATAACGCGGCAGGTCGTAGGTCTCGAGAATGACCCTCAATGCTTCTACGTTTTCCAGAGAGAGATAGTTCAGCGACATGTTGCTGATCAGCTTCCATAGAAAGTCTTGGTCTATGGGCGGCGCGTAGCTGGGCGTGCAGGCTGTGATATTGCGAAATTTTGTGAACGCAGGGGTGTCGCCGAGGGGAAAGCAAATTTGGCCCTCTTTGAGATGCATTGGCAGATTCTGATTGGTGCAGGTCAACTCTATCGACAGCGCTTGAGGCCCATCGAGCTGGCGCGTGTCGAAGCTCAAGTACGTTTCAAGGCCGTCGTGCAGCAAGGAAGGCCTGTGTTGAATGCTGTAGTGCGAACAGACCTGTGGCACGTCGAAGCTAGGATCATGTTTGAAAGACTCGAAAGGCACGTACTGCCGTTCACCCCCTCCGGCTTGTAAATGACCGGTAACGCTCTCCACTGAATATATGCCGCAGCTTTGCCGATCCAGTCCTGAAGGCACCAAGAGGTATTCGTCTTGCTTGCCATCAAGGCGAATAGGCAAGGCATCGTTGGTGAACAGGTTGACGATGGGCGTGCAGTACAGTCGAACGTTGTCCAGTGAAGGTCGTGCATGCTGTATCGCATTGCCGTGGATATGAAAGCGCAGCTCAAAGCCGGTGGCTTCCTGCAGTATGTCGTCCGGTAGATGGTTGAGCGGGTCCAGTCCATCGACATCCACGAACAGAAACTTGTCCTGTAACGCAAAGTACTCCTGGAGGTATCGATAACCGCGAAAGGTGTTCAGCGGGTAGGGGATAAGCGCCTCATCCTCGGCAAATCCCACGGGATGAACCTGTTGCTTCGGCACGCTGAATGAGCGGACTTGTTTGTCATCCAGCTTGAAGGGTTGACCATCGCCATCAAGAGGGATCACGTCGATGCTGGTTAGATTGCGCAGCACACTCAGGTACAGGGTCTGGCTGATGTAGCGCTCCCCTGCAAAATGTAAACGGAGGCGCTCAAGCTGCAATTCACCCAGATGCCCTTCACCCCGGACTTTTAAACGCAGGGCAAGCAATGCACCTTCACCCTGGACTGAATAGTTCACGTCCGCCAGTTCCAGCGGCAGCAGGTCGGTGGCAAAACACGTGCGGAACCGGCAATTGATGCCTTCATCTGGATCACTGCCCACGGAGGTTCCGCGCTCAATGCGCATTGCAGGGCCTGTTTGTAGCAGCGCATCGAATTGCAGAATGCTGAAAGAGGGCAGCGGCCGCATATAGTTTGGCCATAGCAGCTGCATCAAAGAATGTGTGAGCTCCGGCCACTCATCGTCAAGCTTCTGCCGCAAGCGTCCGGTGAGAAATGCTACTCCCTCCAACAACCGCTCTACGTCAGGGTCGCGTCCGCTTTGGCCGAGGAAGGGAGCCAACGCAGGATTACGCTCAGCAAAGGTACGTCCCGACTGCCTGAGAGCTGTCAGTTCACTTTGAAAGTAATCGTTGAAGGACATCGCTATACCTGTACCTGAATCGTCAAAAGCGGCGCGAGAAGAACCGCTGGCTTAAACGCCAGGCGGAGTTGAAACATCAAATTCCGAAACTGTTTGCTGTCCGGTTAACCGGGTTCTAGATAATCCGGTATCAAGTGAAACTTGTGCCGGTAATGGCTATTCAGTTATGTCACTTTCACTTGGCCTGAACTTGCCATTGATGCGTTGAACCTGACCTGTCGCTTGATACCTGCAACGTCAAGCACACCCTCAATGGCAAAGAGCAATCGAAAGGGATCATCCTCGCGGGGCATCGATGTGACTTGCACATCGCTTAATCGCGGCTCATATGACTCGATGAATCCTTCAATAGCCTTGCGTGCCTGGGTTAGCGAGTCATGCAAGCTCAGACTCATGTCGTTCAAGTCGGGCAGGCCGTAATCGGGCAGCGTAGTTACGCTGCCCGCTCGGATGCTGAGCATTTTTGACAAATGCGCGGCAACTGAAGCCGTGACGCCATCTTCGTGAGTCAAGGCGGCGCGCGCGCGTGAATCGCCTGCAAGTCGCTCGAAAAGGCTTCCGTACTCAGACATCACTGGCCTCCGATCACTCAATGTCTAACTTGCCCACTAGGGACAACGTGAAGTCGGCACCCATATATTTGAAATGCGGGCGAACATTCATGCTGACGCGGTACCAGCCTGGTTCACCTTCTACATCACTGACGGCGATGCTGGCAGCACGCAATGGACGTCGGCCCCGCACGTCTGCACTGGGGTTTTCCTGGTCAGCGATGTATTGGCGGATCCATTTGTTCAGTTCTCGCTCAAGATCGCTACGCTCTTTCCAGGAACCTAATTGTTCACGCTGTAATACCTTCAGGTAATGAGCTAGACGGTTGATGATCATCAGATATGGCAACTGGGTGCCTAGTTTGTAATTGAACTCGGCATTTTTACCTTCTTCACTGATACCAAAGAATTTGGGCTTTTGCGCTGAGCTAGCCGAAAAGAACGCTGCGTTGTCGCTCCCCTTGCGCATGGTGAGCGCAATGAAGCCTTCTTCTGCCAGCTCATACTCGCGACGATCTGAGACTAATACTTCAGTTGGGATTTTGGTTTCGATTTCGCCCATGCTCTGGAAGTGGTGCAGAGGCAAGTCTTCCACCGCACCACCACTTTGCGGACCGATGATGTTTGGACACCAGCGGAATTTCGCGAAGCTGTCAGTCAGGCGTGTACCAAATGCATAGGCAGTGTTGCCCCACAGATAATGCTCATGGCTATTAGCGACGTTTTCACGATAGACGAAAGTCTTTACCGGGTTTTCTTCCGGGTCATAGGGGGTGCGCAACAGGAACCGTGGCAGGGTTAACCCAAAGTAACGCGCATCTTCCTGTTGGCGAAAGCTCTGCCATTTTGTGAACTGCGGACCCGCGAAATGATCTTTCAGCTCTTTGAGATCCGGCAGGCCGTTGAAGCTTTCAATGCCAAAGAATTGCGGACCTGCTGCAGCAATGAAAGGTGCATGAGCCATGCAGGCAACGCTGGAAACGTACTGCATGGTCTTGACGTCGGGCGAGCTTGGCGAAAAAAAGTAGTTAGCAATGATCGCTCCGACCGGCTCCCCACCGAACTGGCCATATTCAGCAGTGTAAACATGCTTGTATAGGCCCGACTGCATGATCTCGGGCGAGTCCTCAAAGTCATCCAGTAGGTTTTGCTTGGACACGTTCAGGATCTCGATCTTGATGTTTTCCCGGAAATCAGTGCGGTTAACCATCAGATGCAGTCCACGCCAGGACGACTCGAGTGTCTGAAATTGCGGGTGATGGAGGATTTCGTCCATCTGCTGGCTGAGCTTGTTGTCGATTTCCGCAATCATGCGGTCAACCAATGCCTTCTTTACTGGCTCTTGGTTGTTTTGCGGTTTCAGAAGCTCTTCTATGAAAGCCGCGACACCTCGTTTGGCGATGTGGTAGGCATCGTCATTCGGGGTCAGTTTTGTTTCCGCGATGATCTGATCCAGCAAGCTGGAGTTAGCCGTCTCGGCGGTGTTTTGCTTTGCTGCGCGGGTGCTCATGATCTCGAATTCCTTACTGATTACTGACTCAAGCGTTCTTCGGAGCTGCGGCCTGCAGACCAATTTCGCCCAGCACTCGGCTACGAGAGTCTTCGTCCTCCAAAACGCTTTCAATAGCTTTGCGGAATGCCGGGGCGTTGCCTAACGGCCCTTTCAAGGCCATGAGCGCATCTCGTAACTCCATCAGTTTCTTCATTTCAGGTATCTGCTCGACCAGGCTCGCTGGATTAAAGTCCTTCATCGAGTTCAGGCCGAGATCAATCGCCAGTTCCTGCGAATCATCTTCATCTTGCAAGCGGTTTGGCACGCTTAACGTCAGGCCGAGTTTTTGCTTGGCCAGTACTTCGTCGAAATTGTTTTTATCAATGTTGATCGGCTTGCGATCTTCGACTGGCCGCTCATCCGGCTGCTGAGTGAAATCTCCCAATACAAGCAATTTCAGGGGCAGTTCGATCTCCTCCTGTGCGTCGCCTGTCGCGGGCTTGAAGGTGATATTGATGCGTTCTTTAGGGGCTACCGAGCCTTCTTTGGCCACAGCTATTCTCCTGGTAATTGAGACCGTGGGGGTCTATTCGAGTACCACTTCGAGATCCAAGTGGCACAACCTGCGGTAAATTTCTTCTTTGCGTTCGCGGACTTCCTGACCTTGGGGCAGAGACTCGTAGCAACTGTTCAAATGCTGGAGAACTTGCAACGCTAAGTCAGGCTCCCATGCTACGAGGCCTGATTGCTGTAACTGCCTGTCGAGCGCTTCCAGTTGAACCTTGGCCAATTCATTCTTCTTGGCAAAAAGACAAAGTCGCGCCTGGCTCAACTTCCAGAAAAAATTAGCGCGTCCGCCCTGGGCACTCTGCATGCCTCGTTTGATTTGCTGCACGGCAGTCTTCAAGCCTTCCTTGCGCAATAGGGGCATTGCCGTCTGGAGAGCAATATCCCAGGCTGGCGTAGAGTCGGAAGTCGACAGATGCCCAATATCCACAGGTTCCAAGTGGGGCGTGACATGGCTAGCTATCCATTCTCGGGTCGTGGCATTAGCGAACTCGGTTCCATCGTGAAAGCGCAACTCGTCGATGCCCGGCAGGCGTTTTAAAAACAATGCCAGATACACTTCCAGTTCCTGCTGCGCCGCCTCCGCACCAAGAGCTGCCAGGCAATCCCAAACCATTTTCTGCCCGTCAAGCCACAGAGGGGCCCTTGCGATACTCGTTTCCAGATGCACCAACAGATCGGCGTATTGCCCCGCGTCGAACTGGTCTCTATAAGTTTTTAGCTTTTCCCCGGGAACCCCTCGGAACTCGGTTATACCTTCCGGGTTGTGCTGCGGGACGTTATTAATCGCAAGCCAGCTCAGCATTCGATTTAGGCGTAGTGCCCGCGGATCAGTAGCCTTCTGGCGCAACCACCATGTGCAAAGCTGCACGGTATTTTCTTTCTGTGCGCGCAAGGCCTGTTGTGCGTCTTTTTCGCTGTCGATTGACGCGCTGCCTGTGAACCAATGGTTTGCGACCTGCTTGACTTGAGCTACGACACTTTCTACAGGGCCACTTTGCACGGTGTTATCTGTGGCACGCTCCATCATTGTTGTGAGTCGTCGGCGTAGCGGCAGAATCAACGGCGCGTCCGCTGCCAAGTGCTGGGTCATCACCACATCAAGCTTCTCCAGATGCCCGGCCATGAGTCGCAACAGCGCTAATTGATCACTGACCGGAACGTTCGCATCCAGTACCTTTTCCAGTCTCCCTATCAGCCAGCCGATGGCAGCCGCCCGTGTTTTCGGTTTGCGCGGGTGCACATCCTTCCAGTGTTCAGCACAGAAATAGCGCAGCATCCCAAGGCCTGCCACTAGCCCGGCGAATGACTGATTCTGGTACAAGGCCCAAGTCAACCAGCAGGCGACACGGAGATCCTTGGACAAGGCCCTGAGTAATGCCTCGCTACGGTCCTGCACTTTCTGCCAATCTACAGGCACGCTTTCGTGCAATGCCGAAGGCTTCGCCAGCTCCGCTTCGAGCTCCTCAAACTCTGAAGAGTAACGAGCGTCAGCACCGGCATAGTCATCTTTAGAGATGGCTATTTGGGCAAGCTTCAGATATTGGCGTGCAGCATCAGCTGGGTGCATGGCCCTTATGCCTTGCCGTGCTTAAAAACGGCAGATGTTAAATAAGATTTTATCCAGAGTAACTGCGCCATACGAGGGGAATGCCTGATTTGGCAATCGCTCATATAACGTGAATACTCCTAAGTGTCGAATGATGAAACTCACAGGCGGCGATACTAGCCACTGAAGTACACGCTGTGCAAGCGCAAAAGTGTGATGCAGTAGATATTAATGAGTCAGAAATAATTCCCACTCTAGAAGTTGAAATTTCCTACAAGTTTGTTCTGTAAGTGACTACAGATCTTTGAAACACTAAGAGATAAAGTTGCGCAGATTTTTTCAAAATCTCAGTGCTTGTGCTTTATTACGGAAGCTTCGTGAGGGTTTGCGAGGTATCACCTCTGTGATATTGCGATACATCGTTATCTACCTTTTTGTAGTCGGGAGAGCTCCGTTGCCAACACCTGCTTATCTTTATATCGAAGCATCCAAACAGGGGAACATCACAGCGGGTACTTTTACCGCTGACTCCGTGGGTAATATTTATCAAGAGGGTCGTGAAGATCTCATTCAGGTCCAGGCGTTTGATCACTTGGTAACCATCCCTCGTGACCCGCAGTCTGGGCAGCCAACAGGCCAGCGCGTTCACAAGCCCATGATGATCACCAAGGTCTTCGACAAGTCTTCGCCTTTGATCTTCGCCGCGCTCACGACGGGAGAGTTATTGCCTAAATGTCTGATCAAATGGTATCGCACCACCGCAGATGGCATTCAAGAGCATTACTTCAGCACCGAGTTGGAAGACGCGATTATCGTTGATGTGCGTTCATACATGCCGCAGTGCCAGGATCCTGGAGAGGCTCACCTTACTCATATGGAAGATGTGTACTTCACTTATCGAAAAATCACGTGGACCCATGAGGTATCGGGGACTTCTGGGTCTGATGACTGGCGCGCCCCAGTAATCGCCTGATAACGATCGCCATCAAGCCGGCCACGCACGCCGGAGATGGGGCATTCCGCCAAGATGGGGGTGCCCCTTTCCTAAGAAGGCTGTGCATCTGCCACCACGGATAGTCTGAAGTTTTGTTGCTGCAATTATGGGGGGTAGAAACTAGATATTCTCTGGTTCGAGACCGTATATTCACTAATTAAGCGAAAATTCGCCTGCAAATGCGGATTTTTTGTGAGTCATGTTAACGCGGGTTGTCGGTCTAGATTTGTGATCTACACAGGTAAGATGGGTCTGTCGGGGAAAGTTCGCTCGTAGGCTTTTGCTTGTTGAACTAGCCAACCCCGAAATGCCCGCAGTGACGCAGACTCAACTTTGCGCACAGGGACCATCAAGTGGTACGCCTTGGGGCTGTTAAGTGCTTGAGGGTTTGCGATCACCAATTGACCTCCAGCCAGCTCCCGTTGAATCAGGAAGGGCGGAATCAGCGCGATTCCCATTTCATGGCTGGCAGCTTGGGCGAGCATGGAAAACAGTTCATAACGAGGTCCGGTCATGTCTCGTGCGATGCTCATGTTCTGGTCGCTGAACCACTGTCGCCAGGCATAGGGGCGGGTCGTTTGCTGGAGCAGCGGTAGCTGAGCAATGTAAGCAGCGTCGAGACTATCTCCATTATTCAGCAGGGCAGGGCTGCAGACGGGGACGAGGTTTTCGCCCATGAGTCGATACGCTTCAGTGCCTGGCCAGTCAGCGTCGCCGAAGTAGATGGCGGCATCGAAGTCAGTGTCGGCAAACATGAAGGGGCGGGTGCGGTTGGTTAGATGAACCGTGACCTCAGGGTGATGTTTCTGAAAGTCCTTCAGTCGGGGCAGTAGCCACTGAGTACCAAACGTCGGCACGACTGCCAGCTCAATCGCGTTTGCACCCTGGTTTCCCATGATCGACAGCGTGTCACGCTCCACTGCGTCAAGCTGTGTCGCGACGCGGCGGCTGTAGGACAAACCCGCTTCAGTGAGTTTCACACCTCGTCGCGAGCGTCGGAACAATTCGATGCCCAGGAAAGACTCCAGGCTGGCGATCTGTCGGCAGATGGCGCTTTGAGTCAGCGAGAGTTCATCTGCAGCCTTGGTGAAGCTCTCATGGCGAGCTGCGGCTTCGAAGCTCACTAGTGCCGCAGTGCTCGGAATTTTACGGCGCATATGCACAGCCCTCACTGATCCCAGCCAATAATGTTCTTGTTTGGTGTTTCGGAGTGAGAAATTAGCACAACAGCATGCAGATTCATCGTTTGTCGGCTTGCTGGTGTAGGTCTAGGCTCGAGGTACATGAATTCAATTGATGAGGAAGGCTCATGGCTGGCAAGGCAAGTTTCAACTGGATTGACCCGTTGCTGTTGGACCAGCAGCTCACTGAGGAAGAGCGCATGGTGCGTGACAGCGCGGCTCAGTTTGCCCAAGACAAGCTCGCGCCCCGCGTGCTGGAAGCCTTCCGCCATGAGCAGACCGACCCAGCGATTTTCCGTGAGATGGGCGATATCGGCCTGCTGGGCGCGACTATCCCTGAGGAATATGGCGGCAGCGGCCTTAACTACGTGTGCTACGGACTGATCGCTCGGGAGGTCGAGCGCATCGACTCTGGCTACCGATCAATGATGAGTGTTCAGTCCTCACTGGTAATGGTGCCAATCAATGAGTTTGGTACTGAGGCGCAAAAGCAGAAGTATCTGCCCAAATTGGCATCTGGAGAATGGATTGGTTGTTTCGGTCTTACAGAGCCCAATCACGGTTCTGACCCGGGGGCGATGATTACTCGTGCAAGGAAAGTGGACGGTGGCTACAGGCTGTCGGGTAGCAAGATGTGGATTACCAACAGTCCCATTGCGGATGTCTTTGTGGTCTGGGGTAAAGACGATGAAGGCGACATTCGTGGATTTGTTCTTGAAAAGGGCTGGGCGGGTCTAAGTGCGCCGGCTATCCATGGCAAGGTCGGGCTGCGTGCATCCATCACTGGAGAAATCGTCATGGATAACGTGTTTGTGCCAGAAGAGAACATCTTCCCGGATGTGCGCGGCTTGAAGGGGCCGTTTACGTGCTTGAATTCCGCTCGTTATGGCATTTCCTGGGGCGCATTGGGAGCGGCTGAGTTTTGCTGGCACACCGCCCGGCAATACACTCTGGACCGCCATCAGTTCGGGCGCCCCCTGGCGGCCAATCAGTTGATCCAGAAGAAGCTTGCGGATATGCAGACTGAAATCACGCTGGCGCTGCAGGGTTGTCTGCGCCTTGGGCGTATGAAAGATGAGGGTACGGCGGCGGTTGAGATTACTTCAATCATGAAGCGCAACTCTTGCGGCAAGTCTCTGGATATCGCCCGTATGGCGCGCGATATGCTGGGGGGTAATGGTATCTCGGATGAGTTCGGCATAGCCCGGCACTTGGTCAACCTTGAGGTGGTGAATACCTATGAGGGTACGCACGACGTTCATGCGCTGATTCTGGGGCGTGCTCAAACCGGCATTCAGGCTTTCTATTAAGGAGTCTGAACATGGGCGCGCTTTCGCATATCAGAGTGTTGGACTTGTCGCGGGTATTGGCCGGGCCATGGGCCGGTCAGATTCTGGCGGACCTTGGGGCTGAGGTCATCAAGGTCGAGCGGCCAGGGAGGGGCGACGATACTCGCGCGTGGGGTCCGCCTTTCCTCAAGGACTCGCGAGGTGAGAACACCAGTGAGGCTGCGTACTACCTGTCGGCGAATCGGAACAAGCAGTCGGTCACCATCGATTTTACCCAGCCTGAGGGGCAGCAGTTGGTCCGGGAGCTGGCGCTGAAGTCCGATATTCTGATCGAGAACTTCAAGGTGGGTGGTCTTGCGGCTTATGGGTTGGACTACACATCGCTTAAGGTGATCAATCCCCGGCTGATTTACTGTTCCATTACGGGGTTTGGTCAGACGGGGCCGTATGCGAAGCGTGCCGGTTATGACTTCATGATCCAGGGTTTGGGCGGTTTGATGAGCCTGACGGGGCGTGAAGAGGGGGGTGTGGGTGCTGGTCCGGTGAAAGTGGGCGTGGCATTGACGGACGTGTTGACCGGTGTGTATTCAAGCACGGCCATCCTCGCGGCGTTGGCGCATCGGGATCAGGGCGGGCAGGGGCAGCATATTGATATGGCGTTGCTCGATGTGCAGGTGGCGTGCCTGGCTAACCAGGCGCTGAACTACCTCACCACTGGGGTTGCCCCGGTGAGACTGGGTAATGCGCACCCGAATATCGTGCCCTATCAGGATTTTCCTACTGCTGATGGGGACTTCATCCTGACGGTGGGTAACGATAGCCAGTTCCGCAAATTTGCCGACGTTGCCGGGCGGCCGCAGTGGGCGGAGGATCCGCGCTTCCTTACTAATAAGCTACGCGTCGCTAATCGCACTGAGCTGATTCCGTTGATACGTCAGGCGACGGTCTTCAAGACGACTGCGCAATGGGTCGCTGAACTGGAACGTGCAGGCGTACCTTGTGGGCCAATTAACGATTTGGCGCAGGTGTTCGCTGATCCGCATGTCCAGTCTCGTGGTCTGGCAATTAGCTTGCCCCATGGGCTTGGCGGCACTGTCCCACAGGTGGCTAGTCCTATCCGGTTATCCGAGACACCGGTGGAGTACACAAGCGCCCCTCCTTTATTGGGGGAGCACACGGATGCGGTCCTTGAAAGACTATTGGGCATGCAAGCGGCGAAGGTCCGCGCGCTGCGCGATGCTGGGGTGCTCTAGCGCCTCTATATATTGGCCTTCTATATAGAAGAGTGCGGTCAAAACGGCTTTTTGTAGAAAAGCTGAAATAAGGGGTTGACGGCCTCTCGAATCTCTCTATAATTCGCACCTCTTCTGGCGCAGACAGAACGAAAAACTCCTTGATAATCAACGAGTTGGACGATCAGGTTAGCGAAGAAGAGGCTTCGATGAAGTTGATCGAAAGCGGTGAAAAAAGGTAGTTGACAGCAGGTTGTAACGCTGTAGAATTCGCCTCCCGCTAACGAGCAACGTGATGTTAATCGAAGCGCAAGTGGTTGAAGTTGCAAAGGAAACTTTGAAAACTTCTTAAAATAACCGCTTGACAGATACAGAGGCTGCTGTAGAATGCGCGCCTCGGTTGAGACGAAAGAATCAACCAACCGCTCTTTAACAATTGAATCAAGCAATTCGTGTGGGTGCTTGCGCTGTCAGACTGAAGTCAACTGATTATCAGCATCGTAAGTTACTCCGCGAGAAATCAAAGAAATAACCAACGATTGCTGAGCCAAGTTTAGGGTTTTCTCAAAACCCAAAGATGTTTGAACTGAAGAGTTTGATCATGGCTCAGATTGAACGCTGGCGGCAGGCCTAACACATGCAAGTCGAGCGGCAGCACGGGTACTTGTACCTGGTGGCGAGCGGCGGACGGGTGAGTAATGCCTAGGAATCTGCCTGGTAGTGGGGGATAACGCTCGGAAACGGACGCTAATACCGCATACGTCCTACGGGAGAAAGCAGGGGACCTTCGGGCCTTGCGCTATCAGATGAGCCTAGGTCGGATTAGCTAGTTGGTGAGGTAA